>NZ_JBVVOZ010000025.1:0-92687 GCF_055807395.1 Bradyrhizobium sp. Kon10
CCGGTTTGATGAGCGGGGATGGGAAACGGGGCGTTGGCCATAGGCCCCAAGCTACCGCGCCCATCCTCGACTCTACCATCTCCGACATGGTGCGATGTCCGCTTTCGTGCTGCTGCTATTGGAGATAGCGCGCAGCGATCGCTTATCGTGGTCCAGATCAGACGCTCGTATGTTCGGCTGGTTGAAGCTGGCCATCTCAGGTCCCCATCCTAAAATTTCCGCCGAACAGTTCATTCGAGAGACCAGGCCCGCCGCCCGCAAATGCTCCATCAAGATAGCCGCCGTTAGGCCGCTTTAACCACACCAGTCGTTCCAGAATGCCCGTCGTGATCGGCTCACCAGTGATACCGAGGGAATTGAGCGGCCAGACTCCCGCCGAAACGATTTCCAGCGTGGCGCCGACCATGCGTGCCCTAGGTCCGAATGACTTCGTGAGATCTTGAGGATCGACTCGCTCCACCGTCTTGGGATCGTTCGGATCGCCGAAACGCACAAGGAGGGGCAGGCTTGTCAGCGGCAACTCGCGCTTTCCAGACAATTGGCGAACTTGCCGTAAGCCAGCGATCACGGGTGACGGCAGCGCGCCACCAGGAAAATCGAAGGCGCGAAGCACGATATATTCCGCACCCGAACGGCTGTCGGTGCCACTGTTCAAGAGTGCAAACATCACGCCTCTCGGACCAAGATCTAAGACCACCGCCTAACGATGGACTTGATGGGTACAATCCCTAGCCGAATGGTTGAACGAGCAAATCAAGGCGCTCACACCTCTTTCATCGCTCTACGTTGGGACATTCAGACCACTTCCCGGGCAAGAGGAGCTGCCTGCTGGAATTTTGCACGAAGTCGAAGTCGCGTGGCAACCGACGCCCAAAGGGCGTGAGTCAAGTGGGCGGGGAACGCGTCGGCGTGAGATAATGCTTAAACAAAAAGCCAAGCGCGATGACGCTGCATCCTAATCTCATTGCGCTTTGACGCCGTCGCCAAAGCGGCGCGCCAGCGCCATCAGCACCACGAAGGTCGCAACCCACACCATCCGCGCCCCGTAGCGGTCGTGCGGGCCCGAGATCACGCCGCAGATGAAAGCGTTGCCGAGCAAGGCCAGCGTCACGGTCGCCGCCAGCAGTGTCAGATCGTCCAGCCGGCGATTTGCGAGTGCGTGTCCGAGCAGCCCGACCAGCGCCAGCATCGAGACCAGCGCGACGGGGACGTGCAGCCAGTTGACGTAGTCGAAATTGATGCCCCAGTTTTGCTGGCGCGCCGCGCGCATCGGCGCCACTTGCGCAGGGATGTAGCGTTCGATGATGCCGTAGGTGTGTGGGATCCAGACACTGGCGCCTTCGCCGGTGGCGACGTGCAGCAATTGCTGGCCCATCGCCCGTAGCGCTGCACCGGCCTGCCACGCAGGATAGTCGGCGAGCGAGTGCACGACGATGTAGCCCATCTCGTCGTTGAGCCCATCGAAGCGGCCAAGCGTGTTGAACATGCTCTTGCCCCACAGGAACTCGTCGGCGGTCGCCGGCAGCTCGTTGCGATAGGGACAGAGCTTGAAGGTCTCGCGCGGGCAGTGGTCGTTGAGATAGCGCGCGACGATGCCGTCCTGCATCATGCGGCCGAAGGCGACGCCATAGCCGCCGGGCGTCCAGGCCCATTTGCCCGACAGCGCATGGTTCGCCGAGACCAGCATCAGGCCGCCGACAACAATGGTCAGGCTCGCCTGCGTCAATCCGGCGAGTGGCAGCCGAGCCCTGAGCACCGGCCGCATCATCCAGCCGACGGCGCAGAGCCCGAGCAGCACGCCGAGCGTGGCGCTGTGGGTCGCGGCGGCAAAGGCGGTGAAGACGAACAGCGCGATCTTTTCGAGTCCAGAGAGCCGGTTGCCCCCGACGACCAGAAGAAACAGCGACAGGATCGAAAGCCCTGCAAAGATGTCGGTGAGCAGCATGCTCGCGAGCCAGGGCAGCGCCGTCGACAGGATCAGCACGACGCTGATCGCGACGAAGCGGGACGTCTGCATCAGCCCGAGCACGCGCGGGGTGAGCTGCACCAACCACAGCGTCGTCAGCGACTGAATGGCGAGGTTGATCCAGAACCCGGAGTTCTCGCCATAATGCAGATAGAGGCCGAACACGGTGGAGCGGCTCGGCACGAGATAGCCCTCGTACCAGCGCGCCAGATAGCCGCCGGTATCCCATTGAAGCAGGGGGTAGCCGTTCCAGAACGCCGGCCCGATCATCAGCAGGGGGAGGGCCAGCGCGGCGAGCCGCAGCCAGATCGAGCCCGCTCTGCGCGCGCGTAAACTATCGCTGATGATGGTCAAATCTGCTCCGTCCTCGCTCACGACCATGCCCGCAATAATGGTTGAGACGAAATTCACCAATAGTTTGACGCCGCCCGGCTTGAATTTGGCTAAACTCTGACCACTTCAAGCCGACCTTGCCGCCCGGGGCGTCAGAAGAAACTGAGGTGATTCAACGCTTTGGCGTTCTTTCTGAGGGCAACGCGCTGTTCACTCTCAGGCAAGCCCGTCGCGACTTTGTCGCCTAGACTGTGCTATACAACCTACAAAGCCAGCCAATTCGAAAGAGCAGATTCCATGGCAGTGCATCAGGTCAATCCGGGAGGAAAGCTCGCTTCGCTCGATCCGATCTGGGAGCGGATCCGGGGCGAAGCGGAGGACATCGTTCACCGCGAGCCGGAGCTTGCGACCTTCATCTATTCGATGGTGCTGCATCACAGCCGCCTGGAAGATTCGGTGATCCACCGTCTCGCCGACCGGCTCGATCATTCCGCGCTGTCGGGCGATCTGGTGCGCCAGACCTATGACGAAGCGTTGCGCGACGATCCCGACCTCGGCAACGCCTTCCGCGCCGATCTCGTTGCCGTCTACGACCGCGATCCCGCGACCTCGCGCTTCATCGACCCCTTGCTCTACTTCAAGGGCTTTCACGCGCTCCAGACCCATCGCCTCGCGCACTGGCTGTTGCTGAAGGGCCGCAAGGATTTCGCCTACTACCTCCAGAGCCGCGCGTCTGCGGTGTTCCAGACCGACATCAATCCCGCCGCGCGCATCGGCCGCGGCATCTTCCTCGACCATGCCACCGGCTTCGTCTGCGGCGAGACGGCTGTGATCGAGGACGACGTTTCGATCCTGCATGGCGTCACGCTCGGCGGCACCGGCAAGGAGAATGAGGACCGTCATCCAAAGATCCGCCACGGCGTCTTGATCGGTGCGGGCGCGAAGATCCTCGGCAACATCGAGATCGGCCATTGCGCGCGTATCGCCGCCGGCTCGGTCGTGGTGAAGCCGGTACCGCACAATGTCACCGTCGCTGGCGTGCCCGCCAAGATCGTCGGCGAGGCCGGCTGCGCCGAGCCGTCGCGCACCATGGATCAGATGATCAACGCCATGGGACTGTGACATGGGGCTTTGATAAGGGACTTTGATACGGGGCTTTGAGTTCGAACAGGGCCGGTTTCCGGCCTTTTCATGCCTCTAATTCTTTGGCAATTGCTGCTGGCGGTTCGTCGCGTCTCGTCCTAAAAGCCCGCCAACCCAGATTTCGATTGGAGACTTGCCGTGGACGTCAAAGAAGTCAGAAAGCTCGACGCCTATCTGAAGCGCGTGTTCGGCAATCCCAAGCTCCGCGTCGTGCCGCGGCCGAAGAAGGATGACTCCGCCGAGGTCTATATCGGCGAGGAATTCATCGGCGTGCTGTTCGTCGACGACGAGGACGACGATCGCTCGTTCCAGTTCCAGATGGCGATCCTCGAGGACGATCTGGTCGACCAGGAATAGCGCGGGCATTTCGTAGAGGGAACTTCGACCCTCACGAACTGGTGTCCGCGGCGGCCGTGCGATCGGCTGTCGGTCCCCCCACATGCCGCTCATGAAAACTGTGCTGATCTCCGGAGCGGGGATTGCTGGTCCCACGCTTGCATTCTGGCTGAAAGCCGCTGGTTACGAGCCGACGCTGGTCGAACGTGCGCCTGCGCCACGCAGCGGAGGCTACGTCATCGACTTCTGGGGGCTGGGCTACGATATCGCCGAGCGCATGGCCCTGACCCCGGCCATTACCGCCGCCGGCTACCACGCCCAGGAGATGCGCATCGTCGGGGACGACGGCCGCCGGATCGCAGGCTTCGGCACCACGGTCTTCGACGAACTCACTGCTGGCAGATACGTGACGCTCGCTCGAAGCGATCTGTCGCGCCTGCTTCTGGAGAAGATCAGCGGGTCGACCGAAGTCATCTTCGACGACGAGATCGTCGGGATCGACGAGCAATCCGACGGCGTCCGCGTCCAGCTGCGGCGTGGTGGTCAGCGTCGATACGACCTGGTTGTCGGGGCCGATGGATTGCATTCGGCGGTGCGGCGGCTGATGTTCGGGCCCCAGGAGTCGTTCGAGAAGAATCTCGGCTACGCCGTCGCGGCGTTTCAGACCATCGGTTATCGGCCGCGCGATGAGAACGTCTATGTCATGTACGGACAGCCGGGGCGAATGATCGGGCGCTTTGCGCTGCGAGACGATCGCACCCTGTTTCTCTTCGTGTTCGGAGCCGACACTGACGATCCGGCGGTCTCTGCGGACAAACACAAGGCGGTCCTCCACCGCGTCTACGGTAACTGCGGCTGGGAATGCCCGCACATCCTCGCTGCCCTGGATCGCACGAATGGACTGTATTTTGATCGCGTCAGTCAGATCCGGATGCCGAAATGGTCGCGGGGCCGCACGGTCCTGATCGGCGACGCTGCGTTTTGCGTTTCTCTGCTCGCCGGACAGGGCTCGGCGCTGGCGATAATTTCAGCGTATGTTCTTGCCGGTGAGTTGCGGAAGGCGGACGGAGATTACCAGCAGGCTTTCCGCGCCTACGAATCTCGCCTCCGCGCCTATATCACTCGCAAGCAGCGGGGAGCCGAGCGCTTCGCAGCCGCCTTCGCGCCGAAGACCCGATCCGGGCTATGGTTCCGCAACCAGGTGGTCAGGGCGTTCGCGTTACCGGGCATTGCAAAGCTCGCGATTGGCAGGGACATCGCCGATCGGCTGGATATTCCCGTCTACGACTGGCGCTTGCCTGACTAGATCTTCTTCGATGGCATTATGCCCCTGTTTTGCCCGACGGCGCAAGCCTTACTTCGAAAAATACGAAAATGCTCCGTGCCGCCGATACTTGGCTACTGTGCATGGGGTTGTTTTCGCGTTTTCTTATCGGGAGGCCTCGGGCCGTCTCGGCGAGCTGATCTCGTAGCGAGCAGGGAGGCAGCGGATCAGCCCTTCGGCCCGCGCAACTGCGCCGTCAGCCGATCCATCGCTTCCGCCACGTCGCGCCATTGCGAGAGCCAGCTCCGCGGAAAGCGGAAGGTGAGGTCGGCGCCGTCGACGCGGCGCTCGGACAGGCA
Organism: Bradyrhizobium sp. Kon10; assembly: GCF_055807395.1. Taxonomy (NCBI): domain Bacteria; kingdom Pseudomonadati; phylum Pseudomonadota; class Alphaproteobacteria; order Hyphomicrobiales; family Nitrobacteraceae; genus Bradyrhizobium; species Bradyrhizobium sp. Kon10. The sequence continues at coordinate 5,402 of NZ_JBVVOZ010000025.1, forward strand.
CATGCCCGGTGTGGCAGCATCGCGTGTGCAGCGTGCTGTCAGGCCGGGGCTCGTCCCCGAATACAGATCCTCGCTGCCATAGGGCGTATCGGCTCGGAACATCCGCATTGTCAGCCCGTCCTCCGGCATTGTCGCGGCTTGGTCGAGATAGCGCGGATAGATCGTGGCCATGCGTTGTTCGGGCGAGAGCGCATCGCGATGCGCCGCGATCGACAGGAAGATGCGGTCGATCGGCTGCATCGCGGCGTCGACGCTGTCGGCCGTAACGTGCTTCGCGACGACCGGCGGCTCCAGCGAGGGATAGAGGAAATCGAGGTCGATGCGCTCCTGCGGCCCGGAGTGCCGCTGGATCTTCATGCGGATCGCGGATGTCGGCAGGTTGAACAGCGTGCCGCCGACGCTCACCGGCAGCTTGTCCGGGGCGTCGGCGCCGCCTGTGCTCCAGGTCGGCCACAGCAGATAGGCGACCAGCGCGATTGCGCCAACCGCGAACGCGCCGCTGAGCGCGATCGGGACGAGATGCGACCGCGTCCAGGAGGACCGAGGGGAGGCTGCCGAAAACACCGTCATGACGTCGCGCGATGAGCCCATTGGTCGGCCGATGGCCGACGAATCAGCGGCGACTATGCCATGGGGCGGCAGTTTCGCGGAGCGCTCAGGGCTGGCGGCAATGGGGGAGGGCTCTGCGCGGAGGGGGCGCCGCTGTTAACCTTCGCTTAAGGATAATGTAGCGTTAACCGGCACTTTTTGTCACAGCAAGCTTCCGGCGTTGCGTAAGGGCGGACCGTTCCCATGACACCTGAAGCTCTCAATACTTTCTTCTCGATCTGCATCGGCTTTGCGCTCGCGGGTGCCCTCGTGAGCGGATACCAGGCGGTGGCGGAACGGCCGGCCGGCTTCGGGCTGTTGCAGCAGGGCGTCGCCCCGAGAACCTTCGCGGCGGTGCCTTTCCTGGTGTTCGCCGCGCCCTTCATCATCATGCGCAACACCTTGCGCGGGATGCGGGTCGAGAGCCGCCGCTTCGAATTCGTGATGATGGCGACCGTCATTGCTGGCTTCTGGAGCATGATGAGCGGCACGTTCTTCCTGATGACGCTGCGCGCCGCCGGCGTTCTGGTCTGAGGCGGACATTGCAGGGCTGCCCGGTGAGGCGGCCCTTTGCGTCCGCGCCGCCGTTTCGCTATGGCTTCGTCAACGCGACAGGAGACCTCCATGGCGATCTATGAGCTCGACGGGCAGGCGCCCGATCTTCCCGCCGACGGTAACTATTTCATCGCGGAGACCGCGACTGTGATCGGCCGCGTGCGCCTCAAGCCGGGTGCCAGCGTCTGGTTCGGCGCGGTGCTGCGCGGCGACAATGAATGGATCGAGATCGGCGAGGGCGCCAACGTCCAGGACGGCTCGACCTGCCACACCGATCTCGGCTTTCCGCTCGTGATCGGGAAGAACTGCACCGTCGGCCACAACGTCATCCTGCACGGTTGCACCATCGAGGAGGGCGCACTGGTCGGCATGGGCGCGATCGTGATGAACGGCGCCAAGATCGGCCGCAACAGCATCGTCGGCGCCGGTTCCGTCATCACCGAAGGCAAGGAGTTTCCCGAACGCTCGCTGATCATCGGCTCGCCCGCACGCGTGATCCGTACGCTCGATGATGTCCAGGTGCAGAAGATGGGCAGTGCCGCGCGGTTCTATGTCGCCAACGGCCCGCGCTTCCAGAAGGGTCTGAAGCGGATCGGGTGAGATGGAGGCATCAATCGGGGGCGGCGTGTCAGCTTCCCTCGGATTCGCGAGCTTCTCTCGCGCTCGCAATCTTTTCGTGGCCGGCCGCCCACAGTGCATGCTCATCGCTGCCGTCCTGATACGGGTTGGCTTCGGCCGGAATGTTGTCGCGGGCGGCGCTTTCGCCCTCTGCAAAGGGATCGCGATTGGTCACCGTGATTTTCCCTTTCTGGCTTCGGGAGGCGCTGTGGCTGGCTGCCTGTTTCAAGCCGATGTGACGGCATTTGTTCCGAAACGCCTGTCATGAATGCCCCAATGACGTTAGGCTGACGCTGCTTTGTTGTGTGGAGCGTTTCCACGCGGGGGATTGAGTGATGTTACGCAAGACGATCATGGCTGCATTGGCCGTCGCGGCCGTGGGCCTTTCGGCACCTCAGGCTGCACAGGCGGGGGGCGGCCACTGGGGAGGCGGCGGTTTCCACGGCGGAGGCTGGGGCCACGGCTGGCACGGCGGCGGCTTCTGGCCAGGCGTCGCCATCGGCGCAGGCATCGCGGGCGCGGGCTATTATGGCGGGTACTATGGTTACGGCTATCCGTACTCCGGTGACCCCTATTATGACGGCGCCGGCTATGGCGATGGTGGCTATGACGGGCAGTGTTACCTCGTGCGCAAGCGCGTCATGACGCAATGGGGCTGGCGAATCCGCCGCGCCCAGGTCTGTGAGTAAGGTCTTGCGAGGTGCGTCGAGATCCGGCCAGGCCACAAAAAACAAGGCCGTTGACGCAGTATACCGTCAACGACCTTGCCAGCCCCGGACATTGAAATCGGCTCACGCCATCCGGTCCGGCGAGCATCGCGCGGAATCATACGGACGAATGTGATCCAGTTCACAAGTGGCGAAAATAAAAGGCGGGGCGCCCCGCCGATCAGCCGTGAGAGCGCTTGCGCGCGCTGGCATGGACGCGGAGACGCGCCGGTTTCCTCCGGGTAACCGACGGCGTGTCGGCCTCGGTCGTCCGGACGCTGGCGAAGGATTGCCGCAAACCGTCGATGGACTCGTTCAACGTAGCGACCTGCTCCGAGAGGCGCTTGGTATCGGCCTGCTGCGAAGCGAGCAGCCGCTTCATTGTCTGTAGCTGGTCCTGCACGACCTGGAGCTGGTCGATCGATTCCTGCTGGGTCGCCTCTATTCCCTTGGTCTTTTCGACGAGTTGCTCGGAAGCCTGCGCCGTGCGGGCCTGGAGTTGCCGCGAGGCGACCACCCGGTCGGTCTCCGGTGCGGCGCCGGTATAGACACGCCAGATCGCGATCGACGTGACGGCGGCGATCAGGAGCAGAAGCGCCGCGGCGGTCAGCGCTATCGGCTGAGCGCCAAGACGAAGCAGGGGATTGGACGTTGTGTCCTCGGCGAGATCGATCATCGCTGACAAAACCCAAATTGAAACTTGGTGATTGGCGAAGACCGGCAGCCCAAGAACACAGAGCAAGGCGGCCGGGGCGTCCCGAAAGTGTTACCCTTCAGCAACAATTAGGACGAAAAAGAGGCTGCGAACGAAAAAACCAGCGAAGGCCTCAACCCGAGCGACTGAATCAGGGCTGAAACGGCGAAAACGGGCCGGAATAGGCTTTTGAACGCGGCGCGGCGTACGGGCCGAGCCGCGAAGTCTTCAGCCCGAGCCGGACCAGCCCCTCGGCAAGCGTCACCGCGGCGGCCACGCCGTCGACCACGGGCAAGCCATGCTTGCCGGCGAGCTCCGCCGCCAGATCGGCCATGCCGGCGCAGCCGAGCACGATGGCCTCGGCGCGGTCGTCGCGGATCGCGGCGGTGATCTCGGCGGAGATTTTTGCGAGCGCCTCGGCATTGCGCTCTTCGAGTGCCAACACCGGTACCTCGGCGGCGCGGACGCGCGCGCAGCGCTCGGCAAGACCGTATTTCCGCAGATTATGCTCGATCGGCACGATGGAGACACCGAGCGTCGTTACCACGGCAAAGCGCGCCGCGATCAGGCTTGCGATGTGGAAGCCGGCTTCTCCGATGCCGATCACAGGTGCTTTTGCCGCCGCGCGCGCGGCATCGAGGCCGGTGTCGTCGAAGCACGCGATGATGTGGGCGTCCGCGCCATCGCGATCGGCTTCGCGGATGCAGCCGAGCATGCCGGGCACGGCGAAGGCTTCATCGTAAAAGCCCTCGATCGAGATCGGTCCCATGGTCGGCTGGCGCGCATCGATCACGGTGTCGGGCAGTGCGATCGCGCGCGCCGCAGCGGCGATCTTCGCCGTCATCGACGCCGTGGTATTGGGATTGATGACGTGAAGTCGCATCAGATCAGACAAGCCCCTTGCCGGCGTCCGAGCCCTTGGCCGCCTGCCGCTTGTTTAGCATGTGGATGGTGCCGAGCGAGAGCGCGATCACCGCGAAGGACACCGCCGAGATCACGGTGCCGAGCGCGTAGATATCGGGGTTCGTCACGGTGGTGGTGAGGCCCTGGAGATCGAGCGGCAACGTATTCACCGCCCCGATCGCCTGGCTGGAGCGCGCGAGCTCATCCCAGGACAGCGTGAAGCCGAACAGGCCGATGCCTATCACCGAGGGTAAAATAATCGGCAGCACGACGTGGCGGAAGGCCTGCCAAGGCGTCGCACCGAGATCGCGCGCGGCTTCCTCGAGCCTCGGATCAAAGCGGTTGAAGATCGCGAACATGATCAGCAGACCGAACGGCAGCGTCCAGGTCAGATGCGCGCCCAGCCCGGAGGTGAGCAGACCCATCGAGGTCTCGAAATTCTCGTTGAAGAAGCCCTTGATCACATCGTCGATGATGCGGAATTCTAGCGAGATGCCGAGCGAGGTGATGATCGACGGGACGATGAGGCTCGCGATCGCCGAGTAGAACAAGATGCTCTGCGCCTTGAACTTCCTGCGGAACGCCATGCCCGCGGCGACCGACAGCACGACGGTGACGGCCATCACGATGACGCCAAGCAGCAGCGAGCGGCGGAAAGCCGCGCCGAGATCGACGATGCCGGTGCCCTGGAACAGCTTCGACAACCAGTAGGTCGATACGCCGTTCATCGGGAAGGTGAGGCCGCCCTGCGGGCCCTGGAACGACAGCACGTAGATGGCGATCATCGGGCCGTAGAGAAACAGCACATAGGCCGCGAAGAAGATCGCGAGCACATAGAAGCTGCGCGGGCGTCCCTCCGTCATTGCCTAGAGCTCTTTCTTGATGTCGACGATGCGCGACATCATGGTGATGATCAGGAAGGTGATGATGAGCAGGATCACGGCGTTGGCCGCTGCCGCCGGGAACTGCAGCGCGTTCACCCGTGTCTCGATGATCTTGCCGGCCGAGGCGATCTGCTGGCCACCCATCACGCCGATGGTGATGAAGTCGCCCATCACGATGGTGATGACGAAGATCGAGCCGATCACAATGCCGGGCTTGGCAAGCGGAATGATGACGTTGACGAGGGTCTGAAAGCCGGTCGCGCCGGCGTCGTAGGCCGCTTCGATCAGCGATTTGTCGATCCGCACCATCGAATTGAAGATCGGCACCACCATGAAGAAGGTGAACAGGTGCACCAGCGCCAGCACCACGGAGAATTCGGAGAACAGCAGCCATTCCAGCGGTTGGTTGACCAGGCCGGTCTTCATCAGCCCTGAATTCACCAGGCCGTTGCGTCCCAATAGCGGAATCCAGGCGATCATGCGGATGACGTTGGAGGTCCAGAACGGGATCGTGCAGAGCAACGACAACCCCATCTGCCAGGTCTTGGACCTGACGTGGAAGGCGAGGAAGTAGGCGACCCAGAAGCCGATGAACAGCGTGATGGCCCACACCGTCACACAGAGCTTCAGCGTCTTCACATAGGTTCGCCCGATCGTGCAGAGATCAGGCAACTGGGCGATGCAGCCTTCGAACGTGTCGGTGTAGCCGCGGCCCGAGAACGCCGGCAGCAACTGGTATTCATTGTAGTCCCAGAACGAGACGATGACGACGAACACCAGCGGGATCAGGAAGAAGGCGAGAAACACCAGCATCATCGGCCCGGCCTGGAGCCAGGAGATGAAGGACGGCGACAGGCGCGCCGCTTTTGCAGGGCGCGCCTTCTCCGATCCCCGGACAAGGTCCGGGGATGCCTGTTGCAGGATGTCCTCCGACGTATCCATCACGCGGCGATGAACTCGTTCCACTTGCGGACCATGTAGTCATTCTCGTCCATCACGGCGTTCCAGCACGCAACGCCGCCCATGCGGTCCTCATAGGAGCCGCCGTCGCGCACGGCACCGGCCTTCTCGAGCAGCGAGCCGTCGGGCGCCTTGATGTCCTTCTCGGCCGGCTTGCCTTCCATCCAGTACGCCCACTCGTAGGGCTCCATGTTGGCCTTCGCGGTCGAGAGCACCGCCGAGTAGTAGCCCTGGCGGTTGAGATAGGCGCCGGCATAGCCGGACAGGAACCAGTTGACGAACTCATAAGCCCAATCGAGCTTGGCGCCCGAGACGCCCTTGGAGACGCAGAAGCCCGAAGCCCAGGAGCGATAGCCTTCCTTCAGCGGCTGGAAGGTGCACGCAATGCCCATCGAACGCACCTTGGTCACCGCCGGCGACCACATCGATTGGATCACGGTTTCGCCCGAAGCCATCAGGTTGACGCTCTCGTTGAAATCCTTCCAGAAGGCGCGGAACTGGCCGGCCTTCTTGGCTTCCGTCATCACCTTCATGGTGAGATCGATCTCTTCCTTGGTCATGTTGCCCTTGTCGGCATATTTGTACTTGCCGGCGGCTTCCACGACCATCGCGGCATCCATGATGCCGATCGAGGGGATGTTGAGGATCGAGGCCTTGCCCTTGAACTCGGGGTTGAGAAGTTCAGCCCACGAGCTGATCGGGCGCTTGATGATGTCGGGGCGGATGCCGAGCGTGTCGGCGTTGTAGACCGTCGGGATCAGCGTGACGAACTCGGTGGCCGTCTTCGAGAAGGTCTTGGAGTCCTTGCCTTCCAGATAGAGCACCTTCCAGGGCGCTGTTCCTTGACCGCCGATCTTCTTGCCGCCGGGCGTCTCGCCCTTGGTGAAGACCGGGGTAATGTTGTCGAATTGCTTGATCTTCTTGGAGTCGAGCGCAAGGATGTTGCCCGAGGGCACCAGCTTCTTCAGCGAGAAATATTCGGTGTCCAGCACGTCGAAGGAATTCGGCTGGGTCATCACGCGCTTGGTGACGTCGTCGGTGGTCGCCGTGATGTACTCGATCTTGATGCCGGTGTCCTTCAGACACTGCTTGGAGATGTCGTCGCCTTCGTTCACGGCGGTGCCGAGATAACGCAGCACCTTCGGCTCCGCCGACATCACATAGGGAAAGCCGGTGATGGCCCCTGAGCCGGCGGCAAGGCCCGCCAGACCCGCGGTGCTCTTCAATAGCGTGCGGCGGCTCACGCCGGTCTTTTTGGTGGTCTCGGTCATGCTCTTACTCCTCTGTTGCGCATTTTCATGAACGGCGGGCGCTATTGCAGGCGTTGCGCCTTGGCGGGATCCCAGGTGGCCAGCACGCGATCGCCCGGACGGAACGGGTGGACGTCGAAGGCGGCCTCGGGGAGGTGGGAGAACAGGGCGGTGCCGTCATCCAGCGTGAGCGAGACGGCGACATAGGAGCCCTGGTACTCGGTGTTGGTCAGCAGCGCCGGCGCGCCGAACACGCCATCGGCGAGCGGCTTGATGCCGAGCTGATCGGCGCGGACCGCGATCAGCTTGCCGGAGTCGCTGAGCACGTTGTGGCCGCCGATGAAGCGGGCAACGAATTCGGTGCGGGGATGGTGGAAGATGTCGCGGGCCGAGCCCTGCTGCTCGATCTTGCCCTGGTTCATCACCACGATGTGGTCGGCGAGCGCCATCGCCTCTTCCTGGCCGTGGGTGACCTGGATGAAGCTGATGCCGAGCTCGCGCTGGAGCCGCTTCAATTCGCCCCGCATCTTTACCCGCAGGAACGGATCGAGCGCGGAGAGCGGCTCGTCGAGCAGAAGGATCTGCGGCTCGGTGATCAGCGCACGGGCCAGCGCGACGCGCTGCTGCTGGCCGCCGGAGAGCTGCGCCGGAAGGCGGCCTGCATAGGGGCTCATCGCCACCAGCTCCAGCAGCTCGCCGGCGCGCTTGTGCCGTATCGCCCGATCGATGCCGCGCATTTTCAAGGCAAATGCGACGTTGTCGAGCACGGAGAGGTGCGGAAACAGCGCGTAGGACTGAAACATCATCGCGGTGCCGCGCTTGGCGGGTTCGAGATCCGTGACGTTCTGCGGTCCCAGGATGATGTCGCCCTCGCTGACCGCTTCGTGGCCTGCGACCATCCGCAAGGTCGAGGTTTTGCCGCAGCCGGACGGGCCGAGCAGGCAGCAATAGGTGCCGGCCGGGATCTTCAGGTTGACGTTGTCGACCGCCAGCGTCGTATCGTAGCGCTTGGTGACGGCGACCAGTTCGAGAGCGGCGGGAGTGGCCATGGCGTGTCCGAAGGAGGGCGATGCTCGGCGTCTCTCCGCAAGGTCCGTGCCAACAGCGCCCGGTCGGCCGAATTCGAAAACTGTGCAGCGGAGTCAGATCGTTAGATCGAATCCGGCGCAATCACAGGGGTCGCAGGGCGGCCAGTAATGTGCACACAAAATGAGCGCGGATTGTATAAAGTTTCGCCTGTGATTGGATACAGCTGGTCGACTAACATTCGAGGCTGAACTTCGCCGATCGAGCCCTCACATCCATGGCTGCCAAAACCCGACCAAAATCCGATGCTCCAGACGCGAGCGACCGCGTCAGTCGGATCAGGGAGGGCGTGACCGCGGCGATCCTCGAGCATCGTCTGCTGCCCGGCATCAAGCTCGGCGAGGACGAGATCGGCGAGATCTATGGCGCCAGCCGGACGCTGGTTCGCACTGCGCTCCAGCAACTCGCGCATGAAGGCATCGTCAGCATCGAGAAGAACCGCGGCGCCTTCGTCGCACGACCGTCACCGGCCGATGCCCGTGAGGTGTTCGAGGCTCGCCGCCTGATCGAGCCCACCATCGTCGACCACGCTGTCGACGCCGTCTCGCCGGCCTGGATCAATCGCCTCCAGCAACATCTGGCTCAAGAACGCGAGGCGGAGCTGCGCGGCGACGCGCGCGCGTCGGTGCGGCTCTCCGGTGAATTTCACCGGATCGTTGCCGAGATGAGTGGCCACAGCGTTTATCTCGGCTTCCTGAAGGAGCTGATCGCGCGCTCCTCGCTCATCATCCTGCTCTATCGCCGTCATGACACGCCGGGCTGCGGCACCGATCATCACGCCGAGATCGTCACCGCGATCCGCAAGCGGGACAAGCCGGCCGCGCGCGTGCAGATGCTGTCGCATCTGACGGAGATCGAAGCCGAGCTGTTCCTGAAAGATCCCGCCGCCGACGAGATGCGGCTCGCCGACGTGCTCGGAGCGTGAGCCGGATCGCGCTGCCGGCTAGGGCGGCGAAGATCTCTCGTTTCGCCTGACGATCTTCAGCACGAGCAGGCCGGCTCCAAGCACCAGCAAGAGCAGGCCGACGAAGGTTGTGCCGCCGGATTCAAAACTCACGCCGACCGCGGTCAGCAGGCATCCGAAGATGATTGCGAAAAGCCCGCCGAGCTTTTTGACCAGCAGGACGTGACCGTCACTCGTTTGAGCCACCATGTTACGCCTCGTCGCTTGATGTCGTAGTCTGCTTTCAAAGCCCGCTCCTCGCTCCCTGATCCTCATCTCTTCTCGCGCAGACCGCGCGCATTGTACCGTCCCGAACGAGAGCTGCAATCTTGCGTTGATCACAACTCGAGTCCCGATTGCTACCCTTTTGAGTAGAGTTCGATGCAAGCGAGGCAGCAGCACTTACGCACCTTGCGGAGAGGCCATATTCGAACCGCGCGTCCAATGCACCTCTGATCGACTCGTATGGCTGAATTGCAGAATCGCTCACTGGTTGAAAATTGACTTGAGGCGCTGATCGGCATCAACTACTCCGTGCACGTCGAGTTCTCGAACGGAGCCGACATGAGTTAGATCCGTTCTGCGGAGTGGTGCGATGGTGTCGCGCTCGGTCGTCCATGAACGAGAGCCGGCCTACGTTTCGACCGGTCATTTGCCAGCTGCGGAGACTGTACAGTCGCTGGTGAACGAGGCGCATCGCCGGTTCCAATCAAATCATGACGGCGAAAACTCGCAAGTTTACCCGGCGCTTGCGCGGGTTCCGAACGAGCTGTTCGGCGTCTGTGTCGTCGGCACCAGCGGGCGCATCTACGGCGCTGGAGACGTCGACTACGAATTCTCGATCATGAGCGTGTCGAAACCGTTCCTGTTCGCGCTCGTCTGCGAAACCATCGGACCTGAGGATGCGCGTGAAAAGCTCGGCGCCAACGCGACCGGGCTTGCTTTCAACTCGCTCGCCGCGATCGAGCAGGGCGGCGGCCGCACCAATCCGATGGTGAACGCCGGCGCGATTGCCACCACCAGCCTCGCGCCGGGCTCGACCGCTGCGGCACGGTGGAAGTTCATCCATGAAGGGCTGTCGCGCTTTGCCGGCCGCGAGCTGCCGCTCAATGAAGAGGTCTATGCGTCAGCGTCGCAGACCAATTTCCGCAATCGCAGCATCGCGCGGCTTCTGGAGAGCTACGGTCGCATCTATTGCGACGCCAAAGAAGCGACCGATCTTTACACACGCCAATGTTCGCTCAACGTCAGCGCCCGCGACCTCGCAGTCATGGGCGCGACGCTCGCTGATGGCGGCGTCAATCCGGTCACGAAGCAGCGCGTGGTCGATGCCGAGGTCTGCCATTATGCGCTCGCCGTCATGATCACCGCCGGGCTCTACGAGACCTCGGGCGACTGGCTCTACGACATCGGCCTGCCCGGGAAGAGCGGAATCGGCGGCGGCATCGTTGCCGTGTCGCCGGGCAAGGGCGGCTTCGGCACCTTTGCCCCGCCGCTCGATGCGGCCGGCAACAGCGTGCGGGGACAGCTCGCGGCGAAATTCCTGTCGCAGCGGCTGGGGATGGATCTGTTCGTATCGCAACCGGAACAATGAATGCGCGAGAGATCGGGCAGGCTCTCGGGGCCTGACGATCGCAACGCCGATCAAGCCGGAGGACGTCATGGTCACACAGACAATCTCGATAGACGGCATTCACGGAGAAGAGCGCGCGTCATGGATTCCCATGATTTCGATCGCGCTCGGCCAGATGATCATGTCGTTCAACGTGGCTTCGCTTCCGGTGGCGATGGGCGGGATGGTCGCGAGCTTCGGTGTGGCGCCGACCACGGTGGCGACAGGGATCGTCGCGTACTCAATGCTGGTCGCGGGCTTCGTGATGCTCGGCGCCAAGCTCGCCCAGCGTTTCGGTGCCCTGCAGGTGTTCCGCATCGCGGTCGTTGTCTTCTTCGTCTCGCAAGTGATGATGACGTTCAGCCCGACGGCCACGGTGATGATTTCGGCGCAGGCGCTCTGTGGCGCGTCGGGTTCGGTGATCGTGCCCTCGCTCGTAGCCCTGATTGCCGAGAATTACGCCGGTCGCCAGCAGGCGACGGCGCTCGGCGCGCTCGGCTCGGCCCGCGCGGCGGCCGGCGTGCTCGCCTTTGTCATTGGCGGCGTACTCGGCACCTATATCGGCTGGCGGCCGGCGTTTGGCATCCTGATTGCCGCATCGGCGATCGTATTCCTGATGAGTTTCCGCTTGAAGCCGGATCGCGGCCGGCCCGACGTGCAGATCGACCTGATCGGTGTTGCCCTTGCCGCGAGTGCAATCATCCTCATCAGCTTCGGCTTCAACAATCTGAACGGCTGGGGTCTCGCGGTTGCGACCGCCAACGCGCCGTTCGATCTGCTCGGCCTTTCGCCGGCGCCAGTGATGATCCTGCTCGGAATCGTGCTGGGCCAGGCGTTTCTGCTGTGGACGCACCGCCGCCAGGCCGCAGGCAAGACGCCGCTATTGGCGCTGGAGGTGATCGACTCGCCGGAAGAGCGCTCCGCCGTGTTTGCGCTGTTCGCGGTGGTGGCGCTGGAGGCCGCACTGAACTTCACGGTGCCACTCTACATCCAGATCGTGCAGGGACGTTCGCCGATCGCGACCGCGATTGCCATGATGCCGTTCAATCTCACGGTCTTCTTCTCGGCGATGCTGATCGTCAACGTCTACGAGCGGCTGACGCCGCGCCAGATCGGCCGCTACGGCTTTGCACTCTGCACCATCGCGCTGGTCTGGCTCGCCTTCGTCGTGCGCAATGACTGGAGCGAGGTGCCCGTGCTGTTCGGACTGGTTCTGTTCGGCATCGGTCAGGGTTCGCTGGTGACTTTGCTGTTCAACGTCCTGGTGACGGCATCCCCGAAGGCGCTAGCCGGAGACGTCGGGTCTTTGCGCGGCACCACGCAAAACCTCGCCGCCGCGGTCGGAACCGCGGTCGCGGGCGCGCTGCTGGTCGGCCTGCTCAGCACCATCGCACTTGGCAAGATCACGGCGAGCCCGGTGCTGACGCCGGAGCTCCAGGCCCAGGTCGATCTCGGCAACATCACGTTCGTCAGCAACGATCGTCTGCGCAGCGTGCTGGAACGCACGAGCGGGACGCCGGAGCAGGTCGCGGAGGCGGTGCGCGTGAACACTGAGGCGCGGCTGCGGGCGCTGAAGATCGGGCTCCTGATCATGGCGGGTCTCGCGCTGATCGCGATCGTCCCGGCGGGACGGCTCCCGAACTATCTGCCAGGTGAGATTCCCGGCGAGGAGTCCGCCGCAAAAACCTGAGTTGGAAATCGGGCAGGGATTTCGAAGGAGAGCTTCATGAGTGAGATGGATCGCCGCGATGCGCTGCGCACCCTGTTTGGAGGCGTGGTCCTGGCTGGTGCAGGTGTGAGCCTGTGGTCGCGGGATGCGGCTGCGTTGGCCGAGGTGACGCAGACCGACCAGCCGGGTTCAACCAGGCGTGACTCTGCCGGCCGCATCTATGCGCAAACGACCCGTCCACGGCCAACTCCGGTCCACCGCCCGCCATCCCGGCCGAGGCCGCCGTCCTGGCACCGGCGTCGTCGGCGCTGGGTGTGCTGGTGGCATCGTGGCCGCCGGCATTGCGGCTGGCGTTGGCATTAAAAAGCAGAGGGAGGATGTCATGACGACTTACGACCATAGTGCGCCGATGGGCGCAACCGGCTTGCCGCAACCGCCCCGCTGGATATGCGTCCTCCTGGGTCTCTTCATGGTGTTCACGGGACTGATGGTGCTGGGCGACGTTGCGTTCTTCACCGTCATCAGTGCGCTGTTCATCGGCTGGATGGCGATCGCCACCGGCGCCTTCGAGATTTTCCACGCGTTCTGGACCAAGGGATGGGGCGGCTTCGTCTGGCAGGTGGTGCTCGGCATTCTCTACATCGCCTTCGGCATCGTGCTCGTCAGCCAGCCGCTGACCGGAGCGCTGCTGCTGACTTACGCGCTCGGCCTCGCGCTCCTCGTCTCCGGTATCGTCCGCATGCTGATCGGCATCGGCCGTTGGCAGCAAGGCGGCGGAATCATGCTCGCGTCCGGCCTGTTCGGCGTGCTCGCAGGTCTCATTATCCTCACCGGTTTTCCCACGACCGGGCTCTGGGTCTTGGGAATGCTTCTCGGCATTGACCTGTTGTCGCACGGCATCGGGTGGTTGACCTTTGCATGGCGGCCGGTGGCCGCAACCACGTAGCAGCGTATTGACCTGGAGACCGAACATGTCGGGATTGAAGGCGCAGGCCGCACTCGCGGCGCTGCTTACAGCGTTTCTCTGCAGCGCGCTGCCTGCATCGGCCCAGCAGGACTCCGCCATACTGTTCCGCAACGTCAAAATCTTTGACGGAAAGAGCGGCGCGCTCACAGCTCCATCCAATGTCCTCGTCAGGAACGGGAAGATCGAGACGATCTCGACCGCGGACGTGATGGCCACAGGCCAAACGACCGCCGCTCAAACGATCGACGGTGGCGGGCGCGTGCTGATGCCGGGGCTGATCGATGCCCATTGGCACGCAATGCTGGTGCGTCCAACCCCGATGGCGGCGCTTGCAGGCGACATCGGCTACAACAATCTGGTCGCGGCGAGCGAAGCGACCGCGACGCTGATGCGCGGCTTTACCACCATACGCGACATGGGCGGCCCGACTTTCGGGCTCAAGCAGGCCATCGACGAGGACGTCGTCGCCGGTCCGCGCATCTACCCCTCCGGCGCCTTCATCACCATCACCGGCGGCCATGGCGATTTCCGGCAGGTCTCGGACCTGCCGCGAACCATCGGCGGTATGCTCAGCCGCATGGAGCGGATCGGCGGCAGCATGGTCGCCGACAGTCCCGACGAGGTCCGCGTCCGCGCACGCGAGCAACTGATGCAAGGTGCTTCACAGGTCAAGCTCACGGCGGGCGGCGGCGTCGCGTCGCCCTTCAGTCCGCTCGACGTCTCCACCTTCACCGAGCCCGAGCTGCGCGCCGCCGTCGAGGCCGCTGACAATTGGGGCACCTATGTCGCCACGCATGCCTATACGCCCGTCGCGATCCAGCGCTCGATCGCAGCCGGCGTGAAATGCATCGAGCACGGTCATCTCATGGACGAGGCCAGCGCCAAGCTGATCGCGGAGAAGGGCATCTGGCTCAGCACTCAGCCATTCCTGGACATGTCCGCGGCCGCCGCGCTGGGACCTTCGGAACAGGACAAGATGCGGCAGGTGGTCGCCGGCACCGACAGGGTCTATGAGCTCGCAAAGAAATACCACATCAAGACCGCGTTCGGCACCGATGTCCTGTTCTCGAAGGCCATGGCGGAGAAGCAGGGCTCAATGCTGGCGGCGCTGACGCGCTGGTACACGCCGGCGGAGGCGCTGACCATGGCGACGTCGACCAATGCCGAACTCCTGAGCCTTTCGGGCCCGCGCAATCCCTATCCCGGCAGGCTCGGCGTGGTTGAGGAGGGCGCGCTCGCCGATCTCCTGCTGGTCGACGGCAATCCGCTCGACAACATTGGCCTGGTCGAGGACCCCGCGAAGAATTTTGTGGTGATCATGAAAGCCGGCAAGGTCTACAAGAACATCCTGCCGCACTGATGGGCGGGCGTCGATCGCGTCTTGTGAGTTCCGTCACCCCAAAAAAGTTGCGCCCAGCCATTGGGGGATGGCTGGGCGCGCGCGAACCGGTCTGGGACGGGGAGGGGTGGGGATGTGACCGGGTCGCGTATCTCGTTCCTTGTTGACGAATGATCGACTATTGATCTCTTGCGCTGGCGGTGGAGACCGCCGGCTTGGTATCGCCAAGCGAGACCCAGACGTTGGGATCGCTCTGCGACTGGCGCTTGACGAACCGGTAGCCGGTCTCAGTCCAGGCAACGACGTTCTCGTTCTGATTGTCGAGAACGAACTCGCCCTTGTCGGTCTTCACCGTCAACACCGCGTGTCCTTCACCTTTCTTGTCGCGCACGACGGTGATGAGCAGGGCCTCGCGCGGCCATCCGGCATCCATCAGCATCTTGCGCTTCAACAGCACGTAGTCTTCACAGTCGCCGTAACCATCGGTCGGCAGCGACCACTTCTCGATCACGCCCCAGTGCTCCTGGTCAGTCAAAGGCTTCACGGTCTCGTTGACCCAGCGGTTGACCTTGGTCAGGTCGCGCCACGCGGTCTGCGACATCACGATGTCGCGCGGCTGCGTCGCCCCGCCCTGACACTGAGCGGCATTCTCCGAACAGAACTCGACCCAGCCAATCGGTGCACGCGTGGTGTCACCGAGGCTCGCGTAGAGCAGTCGGCTTTCGCCGGCCTGCGCTGCCGCGCCGATCCCGAAAAGCATGGCGGCGATCGCCAGCGCTTTTCCCTGTCCCCTGAAATGAAACATCGCGGCCCCCGTTTCTTGTTGGGACCACATTTCGCATGGAGCTTTTGCGTTGCCGCTAAGTCAGCCAAGTCAAGTCGAGACGAATACAAGTAAAACGAGCGGAGAATTCGATCTATACTTGAACGATATTTGAATAAAATTTGATATGACTGGAATTGATTCAAATTGGAGCGATTAACGCGGGAAGACTGATGGAACTGCTGTTTCGCCCGCGAACGGGCCGCGCGTTAACCCATGCAGGGCCGTCTCAACGCATGAAAAAGGCGGCGTCCGCATCGCGAAGGCCGCCTTTGAGCTTGGAAAAACCGGGGTTTTGACGTCGTCGCGCTTTACCGCGCGGTAACGCTCTCTTCGAGTGTCTCGATCGGCTGAGAGTGCAGGAACTCCAGCGCGAAGCCGTCTTCGAGGTTTCGAACCACGCGGCCCTGGACCCGGCCGAGCAAAACCGTCGATTTGAGCGGCGGGCGGTTCTCTGCGGCGATGGCCGCGCCCGACAGCGAGAGATCGATGATGCGGCAGGTCATCTTGGTGCCGTCCTCGAGCGTCAGCACCGCGATCGGGTTGCGCGGCACGATACGGTCGTGGCGGCGGTCTTCCGGCAGGTTGAGAATGTCGCGGTTGGCGAGCCAGGTCAGCTGTGCCGCGAGCTTGTCCCGCTTGCGGGGCGTCGCCCCGACCGTCATGGCGAAGCCGTTGTCGATGATCCGGGTGATCTTGCCCTCGACCCGGCCGATATGGTCGAGATAGGCGACCACGCGGTCGCCGACATTGCCGATGCCGGGCGCGAGCAGCGCCAGCCCGCCCGGCGACATGTTGATCACCTGGCAGGGGAATTCACGGCGGTCCGGCAGCATGTAGCGGCCGAGCAGGTGAACCTTCACCCGCTGGAAACGCCGACGTTCCTCGGCGGCCGGAAGAAATTTTTTGTTCGCCAACGCCATTTTCACTACCCGACCCCCCGCCTGGCGGAGTCCAGGACGACCCTAAGGCGCATAGGGTTAATGCTGCGTTATGATTTCGCGCGACGATTGCGGACAGACACAATCCATTCGAAAAGCCACATCAGCGGCGGGCAGGCCAGCACGGCCAGCGCGCCCAGGTCGAGCGCGACCGCGGCGCTTCCGGCCGATTTGGCCAGCCGTCCCGCCACCGCCGGTCCCACAGCAGCGCAACGCCGCGTCGCCCAGCGGTTGTGACAAACTTATGCTGGAAAGGCCTTGCCCTCAACGGGCAGCTTTGTGAAGAGCTACGCCCTCTTCGCTGCGCGCTGATTGAGGACAAGCAGCAGCGCCAGCAGAACGGCGGCCGAGAGGCCGAGCGACCAGTGAATCCCGATCGCCGCGCCAAACAGCCCGACCGTGATGCCGCTGAACGCCCGCATCCCGAGGCCTGCCATGTTGTAGAGGCCGACGACGCGGCCGCGGATGTCGGGCGGTGCGTTCAACTGCACCAGCGCCTGCTCCATGGTGTTGAACGACAGCTCGAAGAAGCCGGCACAAAACAGCAGCACGATCGCAACGGGATAGATCCGCACCGAGGCGAAGCCGAGCAGCGCGACGCTCCAGAACATCGCAAGCATGATCGCGGTGCGCGGCGTGCCCTTGAGCCGCCCCCAGGATTCCAGTGCAATGCCCGCAAGCAGCGCGCCGGCCGCATCGGCCGCGAGCAGCACGCTATAGGACACGCCGGGATCGCCGTGGCCGAGATCGCCGGCGAAACCGGGCATCTGGGCGTGATAGGCGTTGCCGATCATGAAGGAGGTGAGGCCGGCGAGCCAGGTCATCGCCGTCAGCACCGGCTGCGTGCCGATGGCGCGGATGGTCAGGATAATGTCGGCAAGGCCGCGCACGGCGAAGCGCCGCACCGCGATACTCTTGTCGCGCACCGGCGCCCAGAACAGCCACAGCAGCATCGGCAGATAGAACAGCGTGTTGAAGATAATGCCATGCGAGGTGCCGAGCGTCAGCATAATTACGCCGCCGACCGCAGGTCCGACCAGAATGCCGAGATAGCGCGCCATCGCGTTCAGCCGTACTGCGCTCGGAAGATCAG
The DNA here is from genome assembly GCF_055807395.1 of Bradyrhizobium sp. Kon10. Taxonomy (NCBI): domain Bacteria; kingdom Pseudomonadati; phylum Pseudomonadota; class Alphaproteobacteria; order Hyphomicrobiales; family Nitrobacteraceae; genus Bradyrhizobium; species Bradyrhizobium sp. Kon10. Next base: position 23,034 of record NZ_JBVVOZ010000025.1, read on the forward strand.
CCGGGCCGACGAGGTCGTAAAGCAACAGCTGATTCGGCGTCTGCCACAGCACCCCGGCGCAGCCGTGGATCACCAGCAGCAGCATCGCGTGCCACATCTGGATCGTATCGGTGATGAAGAAGAAGCCCCAGCCGCTGGAGGCCACGATGAACAGCAGCATGCCGCACTGAATGATGCGGCGGGGGTCGAACCGGTCGGCAAGCCCGCCGACCGCGACCGAGAACAGCAGGAACGGCAGCCAGTGCGACAGCACCGCAAAGCCGGCCAGCGCCGGCGAATGGAATTTCTGGAACACCACCCAGTAACTGATCACATGCTCGATATTGTCAGCCATCATCGCCAGCACGTAAGCGATGAACTGGAGACGGTAGGGCACCGACTTCATGGCCGCGAACGAGCCGGACGCGGCAACTGGATTTTGGGGGAGGGGGTTCAAGGGGCACCTGGGCAGGACTTGGGCCGTCCCTACACGTTCAAGTGTAAGTGCTCAAGACACTTGGGTGTGCTGCGCCACGGCTCCGTAGCCCGGATGGAGCGCAGCGCAATCCGGGGCCGCTCCCCGCATTCCGCTTCGCTTCATGCGGGCTACAAGGCTGCACCTTGGCACCCGCGCCCGTCTCACATACGTTTCGCCTGAGCCCGTACAAATCAATCATAACGCATGGGCATCGAGGAAACAGCGATGGACCAAATCCGCGTCTGCACTCACGCAGGACCGGGCAGCGAGCCCGTCATCCGCACCGTGCCGTGGCCGAAGGTCGGCAAGAAGGGTGCGCTGATCAAGATCGGGGCGTGTGGCGTCTGCGGCACCGACCTGCATATCCTGAAGGGACACTGGCCGAAGCCGCTGCCATGGCCGTTCACGCTCGGCCACGAGCTTGGCGGAATCATCGTCGAATGCGGCGAGGAATTCACCGAAGATTTCATGAGCAAGCCGCTTCGCATCGGCTCCAAGGTGATGATCCCGCCGCTGATGCCCTGCGGCCGCTGCTATTACTGCATCCACTATTCGCAGACCGCCAACAAATGCCTGACGCCGGTCTATTACGGCCGCTATCTCGGCTTCGACAAACCGCCTCACATGTGGGGCGGCTGGGCCGAATATGTCTATGTCGATCTCGACATGCTGCCGGGCACCAAGATCTACAAACTGCCCGACGACATGTCGCTGCGACTGGGCGCCCTGTCCGAGCCGCTGACCTCCTGCATCCGTGCCTTTAATCGCGCGAGCCGCGCCGGCGGCTTCAGCTGGGGCGACACGGTGGTGATCCAGGGCTCGGGTCCGATCGGCATTCTCGCCGTCGCCGCGGCACAGGAGATGGGGGCAGGGCGCGTCATCTGCGTCGGTGCGCCGGAGGAGCCGCGGCTCAAGCTCGCGCGCGAGTTCGGAGCGGAGACCACCGTCAACATCGAGGAGCTGACGACGCCACAAGAGCGCATCGCGTGCGTGCGCGAGATCGTCGGAGGCTTCGGCGCCGATCTCGTGATGGATTGCTCGGGCCATCCGACCGCCGGGCCCGAAGGCATCGAGATGCTGCGCGACGGCGGCACCTATGTCGAGATGGGCCAGTTCACCGACGCCGGTTCGATCGAGACCTCCTGGCACCGCATCTGCACCAAGGATCTCAACCTGCTCGGCTCGTGGGGCTTTACCGCCAATGATTTGCCGCTCGGCGTCGACATGCTCTACCGCACGCGGGACAAATATCCGTGGCTGAAGATGCAAACGGTCTATCCGTTCACGGAAGCAGGCGTCGCGCAGGCGGTCAGGGATGCCGTGGCGATGAAGACGGTGAAGTCGACGATCGTGCCGTGGCCGGAGTTGGTGGAGTAGATGACGTCATCTATCCCTCACGATCTCGCGGCATTTCTGGTCGAAGCCAAGCGACGGACCTACGCGGGGCTTGACGACGACGCCACCGTGGCGGCGCCGCTGCTCCCCGGCTCCAGAATCTGGTAGCCCGGATGGAGCGCAGCGCAATCCGGGATCCTCACTCGCGGCTCCCCGTATTCCGCTACGCTCCATACGGGCTACGTGCGGGCGTTTGGAATGAAGGACACGATCATGGACGAGAAGATACCCGAACCGAACCAGAGCCCCCGTTCACCCTTCAGCGCCATCCGCGCGATCGACTACACCGCATCTTCGTGCGCGACATGCCGGCGGTGCGCCGCTTCCACGAGGATGTCCTCGCGTTTCCGCGCCACATTCTCCAAAAAGTTCCATCTGAAATCCGCGAACTATTCACGCTGAGGTGAAACTTAGGCCCCAGTTCCGGCTTTCAGTTCACGGGAGAGTTGACCGTGAAGCGAATCCTGAAACCCGTCACGTATATTCTGGCCGCCATCTACTTCCTGGTGGATGCGCTCTTCATGGCCGTGGCCGCGCCCATATCCCGCTGGCTTGCGCGGCATTTCGAATTCAAGCGATTGCGCGCCTGGATCAGGTCGCTGCCGCCTTATCCGTCGCTCGCCTTGTTTTCCGTTCCTGTGATCATTCTGGAGCCGATCAAGCCGGTCGCGGCTTACCTCGTCGCAACCGGCCAGTTCCTGAGCGGTGTGGCGGCGTTCATCGGCTGCGAACTGCTCAAGCTCGTGCTTGTCGAGCGCCTGTTTCATCTCACGCGCGACAAGCTGATGCGGATTCCGGCGTTCGCCTGGGCTTACGGAAAGTTCGTCGAGGTGAGGGCATGGCTCCAGGCAACCGAAGCCTGGCGCGGCATCCGCGCCTTGAGCCGGGCGGCAAGGGACTATGTTTTGCGGGCAAGAGCATGGCTGGTCGGCGGCGTCAGCAAGCTCGTGACCTCCAGGGACTAGCATCTGACCAGGCGTTCTCGTTCGCCTCCACGGCGAAAATCCTCTGCCTGGGCGCAAATTCTCCCTACATGCAGCAAAACGGCTCGAAAACTCTGGATGTAGTGGGTCAGGCTGGGCCGGTAAGCTTGTTCTCGGCTTCGTCAAAGCCATGCGTCACAGGCATGGTGATTTGCCCGCTCTTGGCGTAAAGAGCATCCAAATCAAATCGCCATGCGTGCTGCCGGGCCGTTTGCCCGACGCGCAAGCTTCAGGTCGCGCGGGCTCGATGTTCCGCGCCTGGACCAACCAAGGTTTATCTCGTGTCTTTTCCGACCATGAGTCCGCCGCTCGCCCGAGCCTTGGCCGAGCGCAACTACGACCGTCCGACCCCCGTTCAGCTCGCCGTGCTCACGCAGGACGCCGCCGACCGCGACCTGCTGGTCTCGGCCCAAACCGGCTCCGGCAAGACCCTCGCTTACGGCCTGGCCATGGCCAAGGACCTGCTGGGCGAGGCGGAGCGATTTGAACGAGCGGGTGCACCGCTCGCCCTGATCGTCGCACCGACCCGCGAGCTCGCCTTGCAGGTTCATCGCGAACTTGCCTGGTTGTATGAGCATGCGAATGGGCGCGTCGTCTCCTGCGTCGGCGGCATGGATCCGCGGCGCGAGCAGCGGGAGCTCGCTGCGGGTGCTCACATCGTCGTCGGGACCCCGGGGCGGTTGTGCGATCATTTGCGGCGCAGCCGTCTGGACATCTCGGAATTGAGGGTTGTCGTCCTCGACGAGGCCGATGAGATGCTCAATCTCGGTTTTCGCGAGGATATGGAGTTCATCCTCAAGACCACGCCGGAGACGCGCCGCACCTTGCTGTTCTCGGCGACGTTTCCTCGCGGCATCGTGGCGCTGGCAAAGCAGTATCAGCAACAGGCGTTTCGGATCGAGGTCGCGGGCGACGAAGGCGGTCACGCCGACATCGAGTACCGCGCAATCCGGGTCGCTCCCGGTGATGTCGAGCATGCTGTCGTCAACGTCCTGCGCTTCTTCGAGTCGCCGAGCGCGCTGGTGTTCTGCAACACGCGCGATGCGGTCAGGCATTTGCAGGCCGCCTTGCTGGAGCGCGGCTTCTCCGTCGTGGCGCTCTCCGGCGAACTGACGCAGAACGAACGCACCCAGGCGCTTCAGTCGTTGCGGGACGGGCGCTCACGCGTCTGCGTGGCGACCGACGTGGCGGCGCGCGGCATCGACCTGCCGAGCCTCGACCTCGTCATTCACGCGGACCTGCCCAATGACGCCGAAGTCATGCAGCATCGCTCGGGCCGCACCGGACGTGCGGGCCGAAAGGGTGTCAGCGTCCTTCTTGTGCCGCCCGTTCGTCGGCGGCGCGCGGAGGTGCTGCTGAATCTGTCCGGCATCGACGCGATCTGGGGAACGGCGCCCCAGGCCGATGAGATCCGCAAGCTCGACCACGACCGCATGCTGAAGGATGCTCTGTTCTCCGAGGAGACGACCGCCGAGGATCTGGTTCTCGCGCAGGCCTTGCTTGCTGAGCGCTCGGCCGAGGATATCGCGGCGGCGCTTGCGCGGCTTTATCGCGCGCGGCTTCCGTCGCCCGAAGACATTCTCGATCCCGGCGAGGCGCGTGGCCGCACCCGTGACGATCGTGGCCGCAACGATGTCCGCACGCCGCGCGACGATCGCACGCCGCGCGACGATGCGCGCGGCTCGCGTGGCGATGATCGCCCTGCCGGTCCGCGATCGAAGCCGGGCAAATCCTCGCCGCGTCATGGCATGGAGTCCAGCGTCTGGTTCCGGGCCAACATCGGACGCAGAAAGAATGCGGAAGCTCGCTGGCTGTTGCCAATGATCTGCCGTCGTGGCGGCATCGACAAGGGCGACATCGGCGCCATCCGGATCATGGACACCACGACCGAGTTCGAAATCTCCGAGCGGGTCGCGGACTCCTTCGCTGCCAAGATCAAGCGGCCGGACAAGGAAGACAATATCCGCCTCGAGCCGATGACGGATGCGCCGCAAGCGCAGGCGCCTTCGGAGAAGCGGCCGCACACGCCCCGGCGCGAAGCCGGCGAGAGCGATGATCGTGCGCCTCGAAGCGATCATTCACGTGCCGCGACCGGACCGAAGCAGCATGGCAAGCCTTACGTGAAGCCTCACGGCAAGAGCGGCTCGAAATTCGGCGACGGGCCGGCTTTCGGAAAGAAAAACAAGCATCGGGACAAGCCCGGTCAAGCAACCGAGTGGTCTGCGAAAGCCTCATCTGGCAAGAAGGCAAAGAAGAAGCATCGCGGCGGCTGATCGAGGCCGGTTCGAGGCTCTAAGTTCACGCCCGTGTGACTCGGGCCGGCCGCGGACGGGCGGCTATCTGACGGGGCGTTGCGAACCGGCAAGATCGCGCAGCATGTAAGCCGCACTTTCGCCGTAGCACGCAAGCTTTGCGCGCAGCTCCGCATCCGGCGTTACAGCGTGAAAGCCGAAATGTTCCCACAGCGGTCGCGTGCCGTAGACCGACACCAGCGCAAGCGTCGCGATGCCTGATGATCGCGCAAGTCCTTCGATCGTCGCGACGTAAGCGCGCGGGACGCCGCCGCCGCGGAAGTGGGGCAGCACCGCGACGTCGTGCACGTAGAGGCAGTCGGATTTGTCAGGCAATGTTTCCAGGAAGCCGTCGAGTGGCGGGATCTGATGCTGCATCCACGGATGCGACAGCCCATAGCCGACGACCTCATTCTCTGCGACGAGCACGCGGCAGCCATCCGGACAAAGCAGCATCTTCTCGGCGAGCACGTCGAGACGCTCAGTGAGATCCGGATGCATCCGCGCCGCGATCGCGCCGATCGCGGGTAGGTCGGTGGCGTGCGCGCATCGCCAATGCGGTTTGCTCATGTCGGACCGTTGTTCCGTGTCGCCCATTCCAATTTATTCCGTTGCGAAGCTGCGCGCAGCCAAAAATATCTTTGCGGCTACCTCGGGAATACGACGCGCGATGCGGCGTCCAACACATGCAAGTCAATTTGCAAGCCCATTGCATGACAGGAGACACCATGACGACATCCCAGATCCGCCTCGCGCTCACGCTCGTGGCGTCACTCGCGCTCACCTCGGCTGCATTCGCGGCACCGCCGACCAAGACCGGCAAGAGCGACAAGGGCAACGTGCTCACCGACGCCAAGGGCATGTCGCTCTACACGTTCGACAAGGACATGGACGGCAAATCCGCCTGCAACGGCCCGTGTGCGACGAACTGGCCGGCGCTGAAGGCCGAGGCCAGCGACGCCGCCGGCGAGGGCTACACCATCATCAGCCGCGATGACGGCTCCAAGCAGTGGGCCCACAAGGGCAAGCCGCTCTACACCTTTGCCAAGGACACCAAGCCCGGCGACGTCACCGGCGATGGTTTTCTCAACGGCGCCTGGCATCTGGCGATGCCCTGATTAACGCGCTTCCTTCGCTGCCTACGCGGCGAGGGCGACCAGTGCAGTCCGCCTGCGAGCTCGATGAGCGCGCGGAGCGCTGCGTGACACGAGAAATCCGGCTGACTGCCTTGTATTCGATGGTTTCGTAGCCATTTCGAGTTGGCAGCAGCCGGAAAGGCGTTTCGATGAAGTTTCGTGTCGGATTCGAAATGCTCTACGATTTTCCGCAGCCAACGCCGATGATCATGGTGCTGGGCACGCATTTCACCCGCGCCTCGGATGTCATCAAGCCCGACTTCGTCACCTCGACGCCTGCCGTCGAGATCACACCCTATCGAGACGTGTTCGGCAATTGGTGTAGCCGCATGGTCGCGCCGGCCGGCCGTATGCGCCTTGCCGCCGACGGCGTCGTTCGCGACAGCGGTCTGCCGGACCCGGTGTTTGCCTCGGCCATGCAGCACAGCATCGAAGAGCTGCCTGCCGATACTCTGGTCTATCTGCTCGGCAGCCGCTACTGCGAGACCGACCGGCTTTCGGAGATCGCCTGGAAGTTGTTCGAGAAGACGCCGCCGGGTTGGGCGCGGGTGCAGGCGATCTGCGATTTCGTTCATCGCCACATCGTCTTCGGCTACGAGCATGCGCGCGCCACCAAGACGGCGTGGGAGGCGTACCAGGAAGGCAAGGGCGTCTGCCGTGATTATGCGCATCTCGCCATCGCGTTCTGCCGCTGCATGAACATTCCCGCGCGCTATTGCACCGGCTATCTGAGCGACGTCGGCACGCCGCGGCCGTGGGCGGTAGGTGACTTTGCCGGCTGGTTCGAGGCCTTCATCGGCGGCCGCTGGCACACCTTCGATCCGCGCAACAATGAGCCGCGGCAGGGGCGAATCCTGATCGCGCAGGGACGCGACGCCTGCGACGTTCCGATCACGCAGACGTTCGGCCCGAACGAGCTGGTCAGCTTCAAGGTCTGGACCGACGAGGTCGCGTAGTGGCCGGTCAGCCCGCTCAGCAGCGACGAGCTGGACAATAGGGTTCGCTACCGCAGCCCCTCATACACCATCAGCCCGCGCGCGATCTGCAGTTTGCGGATGGCCCGCGGCAACAATTTCTCCGGCTGGTGCAGATAGCGCCAGGAGACGACGGTGAAGGGGCCCAGCGTCCCGCATTCGTCGTTGAACGGCGCGAGCACGCCGGTGACGCTGAGAGGCGTGTGCGGCCGGGCGTTGAAGGGCAGCAGCAGCAGCTCGAGGTGCGCCTCGCTGCCGTCCTCGCGCATGGCGCTGACGCCGGCGATGGCGCCGAGCGTCTCGTCGGCGACGATCGTGGTGATTTCCTCGATCTCGCCGCGGCTGGCTTCGGTGAACAGCGCCGCAAAGCTCCGGTCCTTGAGATCGCGGCCGGCGAGCGCACAGACGCGGGTGCCGGCGACCCGGAATGGAAAGCCAAGCTTCGGTTCGCAGGACAGCACGAAGATGTCGCCAAGCAGTTCGCGAACGGCGGCCGGATCGATATCGGATCTGTCAGGTGCCCGCGCCGCGCCGCGCTTGTTGTCCCAATACGCGAAGAACGCGCGGCTCGACGGATGTTTCATGACTGAACGCTTACCCCGGGGTCGCACCATCTGGGACAAAGCTGTCCCGCTTCAGTGCACCCAAGATCCCTTTGTTGTTGTGCAGGAGGGGATTTGCAGCGTCTATGCCGCGGCGGCGTTTTCGGCCCGACACCAGCACCTTTGCGTCGTTAACGTTAAATTAACGATGCGCTTTGCCTGGCCTGCGCGCCTGCTATGGTGATCGCGGTCGCAAGCTTCGCCGCTTTCTTCCAGGTTTCCGGCGAGGCCTGTACACGGGCGTCAAACAGTTTGGTCACTGGCCGCGGGGAGGGGTGGGGATACTCCTTATTCCTCTAAGCATGATCCGGAAAAGTTTTTCCGGAAGGATCATGCTCAAACGACAACCTGAAGCGCGGTGAGGCGCTTGAGGTGCCGGGAAGATCGACACGGACAGGCAGGGCTCTCCAAGGCCCTGCCTTTTCCTTTTGTGCACTTGCACTGGGTGGGTAAAGGCGACTATCTCCAAGGTCGGTCGTAAAGGCCTGTCGTTAAGACCGTTGCTCCGATCGCCCCTGAAAGCGCAGCCCTTGGATTCCCCGCCACAACCTCCGTCGGACGAACCGGTCTCAACCGAGCGGGCTCCGCCGCGCGAGCCGATCTTGACGCTGCCGCTGGCGCTGACCGCCTATGTCGTCCTGCTCGCGCTGGTCCACCTGCGGGTGCTGCTGCCGCCGGAGCTGGAGAACTGGACCATCGACGTCTTCGGCTTTATCCCGAAGCGTTACGATTCCTCGCTCGCCAATTTGCAGATTCCCGGCGGCGCCGGCGCCAAGGTCTGGAGCTTCTTCACCTATTCGCTGCTGCACGCCAATCTCACCCATCTTGCCTTCAACGTGCTGTGGCTTCTTCCGTTCGGCAGTGCATTGGCACGACGGTTTGGCCCGGTGCGGTTCTTCCTGTTCCTGGCGGTAACGGCCGCCGCCGGCGCGCTCGCCCACCTTGTCACCCATGAGCATGCGGTGGTGCCGATGATCGGCGCCTCGGCCTCGGTGTCTGGCGCGATGGCGGCGGCGATCCGGTTTGCTTTCGTGCGCGGCAGCTTTCTGTCGTTCAGCCGGTCGGATGCCGATACCGCCGCCAAGGTTCCGGCGCTGCCGCTGCTGCGCGCGCTGCGCGACAGGCGGATCGTCGGCTTCCTCGTGGTGTGGTTCGCCCTCAACATCATCTTCGGCGTCGGGGCAATCGGCGTCGATAGCGAAAGCGCGGGCGTGGCGTGGGAAGCGCATATCGGCGGCTTCTTCGCAGGGCTGTTGCTGTTCGCGCTGTTCGATCCGGTGCCGCGTGTGCGAAGCGATGCTGCGGATGCGTCATCACAGGACATTTCAAACGGTATTTGAAGCGGCGCTTGCGGCGCGGCCCGATTTCATCCATCATTCTCGTGAAGAATGTTCCGAAGCGACAAGCCGCTAGCGGCTTTGTCTCGCACGACGCCTGAGCGTGAAACCGGCGCCGAAACTGTTACTTGAAGACTCGCGAACAAGTCCGGACCGCGAAACGCGGACGGGTCCGATTCAGGGAGGCGACAATGACGGTACGTTCGATTCTCAACACCAAGGGCCACCAGATCATGAGCGTCGAGCCCGATGCGAAGCTGGCTGCCGCAGTCAAGCTGCTCGGTGAGAAGAAGATCGGCGCCGTGCTGGTGATGAACCAGAGCAGGCTCGAGGGCATCCTGTCCGAACGCGACATCGTCCGCGTCATCGGCGAGCGCGGCGCGACCGCGCTGGAGGAGCCCGTCAGCCAGGTCATGACCCGTAAGGTCGTGAGCTGCAGGGAGACCGACACGGTCGCCGAGCTGATGGAGATGATGACCACCGGCAAGTTCCGCCATCTGCCAGTGGTCGAGAATGGCAAGGTGGTCGGCCTGATCTCGATCGGTGACATCGTGAAATGGCGCGTCCAGGAATACGAGGCCGAGCAGGAAGCCCTGCGCGATTACATCAAGACGGCCTGATCCTCACTCGGTCGCTTTCGGCGCGGCACCCTCGGGCGGCGGCGCCAGCACGTGGATCGCTTCCTGAATCGAATCCAGCGCGCGCTCGGCGGCGCGGGCTCCGAGCGCGATGAGGTCATCGGCGCGGTGGAAGTCGAACCAGCCGAACTGGCCGACCCGCGGCGTGATCAGCAGGTCGGGCGGATCGCCGGCGAGCCGGGCGCGGGTGATGCGGTCTTGCATGATGTTGAAGGCGTCCACCATCACCGAGGAGAGCCCGGGACGATCGCCACCGCCGCCGAAGAACTCGCGCTTCACGGTCTTCTCCGCCGAGAAGAACCTCGGAAAGCGCCGTTTGGCCGTGGTCTCTTCGGCTGCAGGAACCGCCGGCTCGGGCGCCGGGCCGTGCGAATAGACCGTCGTGGAATAGGTGAAGATGTCGCTGGAAAGATTTGCAGCGATGACGATTTCCGCGCCGAGCGCGCGCGCAGCCGAGACCGGCACCGGGTTCACCAGCGCGCCGTCCACCAGCCAGCGGTCGCCGATCAGGATCGGGGAAAAGATGCCGGGTAGGGCGTAGGAGGCTCGCATCGCATCGACGATGCGGCCGCGCGTCAGCCAGATCTCATGGCCGGTGCGGACCTCGGTCGCCACCGCGGCGAATTTCACCGGAAGATCCTCGATCAGGGTCTGGCCGATCGACTCCTGGAGGCGGGTCGCGAGCTTTTCGCCGCCGATCAGGCCGGAGCCATTGAGGCGGATGTCGAGATAGCCGAGGATGTTGCGCACACCTTGCAGGCTGCGACCCCAGTCTTGGAGCGTATCGAGCTGGCCGGCCGCATAGGCACCGCCGACCACGGCGCCGATGGAGGTGCCGACCACGACATCAGGCACGATGCCGTTGGCGAGCAGGGTCCTCACGATCCCGATATGGGCAAAGCCGCGCGCCGCTCCGCCGCCGAGCGCCAGGCCAATGACCGGCCGGCGGATGCTGCCGAGCCCGACCTTCTCGCCACTGGAGCCGTTTGCGCTCCGACCCTTCAATATGTCCAGCACCGAAACTCTCCTACGCCGGGCCAGCCCTGAGACTAGGCAGCGGACTTGCACTCCGCCACAACCCGGGCGAAGCATGGTTTATGCCGCTTTGGAAAGCGCGCGGGGCGGGAGTATGGCAGTCGATGCTTGCCTGCGGACTAATCACGCAGGCGTCAACGAGGTTCCAAATGTCCGTATTCCCTGGGGCCACTGAGGCTTGAATTTGCCGCGTTTTCAGTGAAAAGCAGGTGACATGACACTCGGGGGTGACGGCATCATCGGATGGCGGCGCAGCGCATCGCTGCTGCCGAGGCTGATCGTGGCCGTGTGCCTCCTCACCCTCGGCCAATTTACCCTCGGCCAAGGCGCTGCGCAGGCGCAGCTTTTCTCGGATCGCCCACCGCCGGTGCCGCCGGCTTCAGTGCCCGACCCCGGCGGCGCCGTCAGCCTGGCGCCGCCCTCCGGCCTGGGGTCCGCGCCCCCGAGCCTGCCGCCGACCCTGATGCAGCCGGCTTCCCCCACTATTCCTCCGGCGCTGACCACCGTGCCGCCGGTCGCGCCGCTCAATGCGGCGGTGCCCGGACAGGCCGTGCTGTCGCTCACCGCGAAATACGGCAAGGACACCCCTCCGATCACCAGCGGCCTGGTCTGGCGGGTGTTTGCCGACCGGCCCGACGAGAACGGCACCTTCAAGCTGATCCGCGAGGACCGCAACGCCACGCCCAACATCGTGCTGCCGCCCGGCAATTACGTCGTGCACGTCGCCTTCGGCCTCGTCAGCGCGGTGCGCACCGTCAGCCTGAAGGCCGAGACCGACCGCGAATCCTTTGTGCTGCCAGCCGGTGGCCTGCGCATCGAGGGCCGGGTCGGCACCAGCCGCATTCCGCTGAACCAGATCTCGTTCGCGATCTACAAGGGCAGCCAGTTCGAATCCGGCGAGCGTGCCTCGCTGGTGCCCAACGTCGCCGCCGGCGACGTCGTGCTGCTGCCGGAGGGCACCTATTACATCATCTCCAATTACGGCGATCCGGCCAGCCTGGCGAACTCGGTGGTGCGTTCGGACATCCGTGTCCAGGCCGGCAAGCTCACCGATGTCATCGTCACCCACCGCGCCGCGGTGATCACGCTCAAGCTCGTCAGCGACAAGGGCGGCGAGGCGCTCGCCAACACCGCCTGGTCGGTGCTGACACCGGGCGGCGACGTCATCAAGGAATCGATCGGCGCCTTCCCGCGCGTCGTGCTCGCCGAAGGCGAATACCGCGCCATCGCCAAGAACGAGGGCAAGGTCTATGAGCGCGGCTTCAACGTCGTCAACGGCGTCGACGGCGAGGTCGAAGTCGTCGCGCGCTAGTCAACTCGGACGGCGCTGTCAGTTCGGCTCTCTCGCACAGCTCCGCCACCGTTCGGCACGTGTGATCCGGAACATTGTACCGCACTTCCCGTCGCGCGCACGAAAAGCGAGTTAGAGCACCTCTGTCAGCGCTACCAAGCGTCTCGGAGAGATCTCCGCTACACCAGCGGCGGCGGCTTGTTCCCGAACCACCGCGACTTCGTCATGACCGGTGCAACATACTTATTTCCGATCATCAATTTCATTCTCTTTCCGTCCTGCTGCGTTATATGTCGGGTCTCCTATAACGGGGCATGCCGGTGCGAGACCGGCAAGGAGCAGGGGACCAAGCGGTCGGCATGTTCGAAGTGATCCTCACCAGGCGCAAGCGCTTTGGCTGGCGATGGCAGGTGTGCGACCAGTCCGGCAAGATATTCGCCGATGGTTTCGAGCGCACCCGGCCGTCGGCCAAATATCATGGCGACCGTGCGTTGTTCTTCCTGTTGTCGCAGGCCTATCTGCGCAATCGCTCCGCCGCGTCGAGCGAGGACTAGCGGCCTCCGTCGGTTCCGTAGAGCCAATTTGGTGGTCAGGCTACAAACCATTGCGTTGCCCGACGGGCAAAACATCCCGGCGCTAGGTCAACACACGTCGTCAAAAATATTCCGCTTTACCGAAATTCGGAAACGGCGTATCTGTCGCCGCGACCCGGCCCAAGGAAGAGGGGCGTATCGCGATCGTCACGAACGCGGGCCGGGCGGCGGTGGACGTAAGCCACATCGGCGCGAAGGTGATCGCAGGGCGGGCAACCGTGAGCGAAGCGCATCGCGCGCACGACCGGTGTGGTTCGCGTACGGCAAAATCGTGTGGTCCTGGCGCCCGGGGTCTGTGCGCCAAGTCTTGCGGCGATGTGTGTGGCCCGACCGGGCACGCATGTCAGTCAGCCGTGAGGCGACGGGGGCAATAGTGCATCGCTCCCCGGGGAGAGCGCGACATAAGCTGTCAAACCACTGCGCAGGGAAGGCCGTGTGTTGGGCTTCACCTGTATGCCGCTGTGCAGATTTCCTACTGCAACTTCGCACAGTGGACCGCGGGTGCCAGCCGGCACCCGGTCTTCCCTGCGCCCTCTTTCATTTGAGGGCAAGGCGACGAAGCAAGACTCGGGCGAATGCGCCGCGAGAATGCGAAGGTGCGTCTGCAATTGAAAATGCGCGCTGCAGAAGCGACGTCGATGCTCCTTGCTCCGTCATTGCGAGCGCAGCGAAGCAATCTAGAAATGCATCTGCGGAAAGACTCTTGATTGCTTCGCTACGCTCGCAATGACGATGTTGAAGCAGTTGCGCGAGATATGTCCCCACCTTCGCCGGAACGACGCCGAGGGCCAGCACGTCTCACGGGTGGCGTAGCTCCGGCGGAAAGGTGTTATAGACCAGGGCCTTGAACGCCGGCGTGATCCGCCCGCGCTCATTCTGGGTCTGCTGCATCAGGATGTAGACCATGTCGAGCTTTGGATCGACGCCGAAATACGTTCCGCTGCCGCTGTCCCACTTCAACTCCCCGATCGAGCCCGGCGGCGGCGGCTTCGCATCGCCGGGATCGGTGCGCACCGCAAGGCCGTAGCCATAGCCAAAGCCGTCGCCAGGAAAATAGAAATAGTCGCGGCCGACGCCGGAGCCTGGTCCGATCTGGTCGGTCGTCATGTCCTTGAAGGCGGCCGGACTGAGGTAGCGCTTGCCGTCGAACTCCCCGCCATTGAGCAGCATTTGCGAAAAGCGCTGATAGTCGGTCATGGTCGAGAGCAGGCCGCCGCCGCCGGATTGCCATTCCGGATGGGCGAGACGTTCGCGCTCAGCGTCGAGCAGGATCTGGTCACTCGGCAGCGGCCGCGCCATGCGCTCGAGTTCATCAGGCGTTGTCAGCACGAATTTGGTGCTGGTCATCCCGAGCGGATCGAAAATGCGCTGCTTCAGCGCGTCGTAGAGCGTCTGGCCGGTGATGATCTCGATGACGCTGCCGAGCACATCGGTGGAATGCCCGTAGCGCCACAGCGTCCCGGGTTGGCGCGCCAGCGGCAGCTTGGCGACGCGCTCGGCGAATACCTTGTTGTCGAATTGACCCGCGAAGATGTCGGCTTCCTTGTAGGCGAGCTCGACCCATTTGCCGCCGATATAGTCGTAGCTGATGCCCGAGGTGTGCCGCATCAGGTCCCTGATGGTCACGGGATGGATCGGCGGCACGAGGTCGAGCGCCAGGGAGCCGTCGGGCTTGGTGATTTCGAGTCCGACCTTCGTGTCCGCGAAGAGAGGGATGTATTTCGAAACGGGGTCAGTGAGCGCAAGCTTGCCCTCGTCGATCAGCATCATCGCAGCCAGGCTGGTGATCGGCTTGGTCATGGAATGGATCGCGAAGATCGTGTCCGGCGTCATCGACAGGCGGGTCCTGACGTCGCGGACGCCGAACATCTTGAAATAAACCGGCTTGCCGTGCTGCTGGATCAGGACGATGGCGCCCGGCAAACGGCCGGTGGTGACCTCGTTCTCGAAGAACGAGGTGACGCGTTGCAGCTTGTCGGCCGCCGGCGCGGGAATGTCGGCGGCGCGGCTCCGCTTCATCGTGCCGGCCAGCATCGCCGCCCCGACCAGAAATTCACGACGCTTCATCCGGACTTCCTCCCTCGTCGGGAACAAAGCCGCAAGACGTCAGGGGCGTCAACAAGACTTCGATTAAAAGCGCGTCACGATCTCAGACAGCACCGGTCGCGGGCGGTCCTCGCTCGGCTTGGTCGGCGTGCCCATATGGACGAAGCCGGCAAGCTTCTCGTCCGGCTTGAGGCCAAGCCCGTCCAGCACATCGCGGTCGAAGGAAAACCAGCCGGTCAGCCAGCAGGCGCCGTAGCCGAGAGCGGTCGCGGCCGTGACGATGTTCATGACGCTCGCGCCCGCGGACAATTCCTGCTCCCACGCCGGCACCTTCGGATGCGGCCGGGTGAAGCTGACGATGCCGATCACCAGGGGTGCGTCGGTGAGGCGCTTGCGCTCGGCCTCGACATCGGCCGCGGGCGCACCGGGATTCTTCCGGGCAAACACCTTCGCGATCACCTCGCCGGCGCGCATCCGGGCATCGCCCTCAAAGATGATGAAGCGCCACGGCGCAAGCTTGCCGTGGTCGGGCACGCGCGCGCCGATGGTCAAGATGGTTTCGAGCTCGGCCGGCGAGGGGCCGGGCCCGGTCATGTCGCGCGGCTTGATCGAGCGGCGGGTCTTCAGGAGTTCGATGGCGTCGGGCACTGGGGCTTCCTCTTCGGCTGGTCGTCGGGCGTGCACGCCCCAGATAGGAATGCACGCCCGCAACCGAAACCGAGTTTAGACCGATTTCAGGGATCAGGCCCGCTCGCGCATCCGCCGGACATCCGGCGGGGTGGCCTCGTCGACCAGCGCGGCGATCGCCTCGGCCGTCGGCATCACCTTCTGCCCGTCACTGCCGAGCCGGCGGACCGAGACCGAGTGCGTCTCGGCTTCCTTCTTGCCGACCACGAGCAGCGCCGGGATCTTTGCCAGCGAGTGCTCGCGGACCTTATAGTTGATCTTTTCGTTGCGCAGGTCGATCTCGACCCGAAGCCCGGCCCGACGCGCGGCTTCCATAACCTGCTTGGCGTACTCGTCGCCTTCCGAGGTGATGGTCGTGACCACCGCCTGCACCGGCGAGAGCCAGAGCGGGAAGTTGCCGGCATAGTGCTCGATCAGGATGCCGATGTAGCGCTCCATCGAGCCGCAGATCGCGCGGTGCACCATCACCGGCGGTTTCTTGCTGCCGTCGTGGTCGATGTAGAACGCACCGAACCGTTCCGGCAGGTTGAAGTCGACCTGCGTGGTGCCGCACTGCCAGTCACGCCCGATGGCGTCGCGCAGCACATATTCGAACTTCGGCCCGTAGAACGCGCCCTCGCCCGGATTGATCTCGGTCTTGATGTGATTGTTCTGCGACTGGATCTCGCGCAGCACCGTCGCCATCACGCGTTCGGCGTGATCCCACATCGCATCGGTGCCGACGCGCTTCTCCGGCCGGGTCGACAGCTTCACGGTAAGCTCGCCCGTGAAGCCGAAGTCCGCATAGGTCGACAGGATGAGGTCGTTGATCTTCAGGCACTCGTCAGCGAGCTGATCCTCGGTGCAGAAGATATGCGCGTCATCCTGGGTGAAGCCGCGCACGCGCATCAGCCCGTGCATGGCGCCGGAGGGCTCGTAACGATGCACCACGCCGAATTCGGCGAGCCGCAAGGGCAGGTCGCGATAGCTCTTCAGGCCGTGCTTGAAGATCTGAACGTGGCCCGGGCAGTTCATCGGCTTCAGCGCGAACCAGCGCTTGTCCTCGGCCTCGTCGCCGGCGGACTGCGCCGCGAACATGTTCTCGCGATACCAGCCCCAATGGCCGGACGTCTCCCACAGCGACTTGTCGAGGATCTGCGGCGCGTTGACCTCGCTGTAATCGCCGGTCAGGCGACGGCGCATATAGGCGATCAGTTGCTGGAAGATGGTCCAGCCCTTGGGGTGCCAGAACACGACGCCCGGACCTTCCTCCTGGAAATGGAAGAGGTCGAGCTCGCGCCCGAGCTTGCGGTGGTCGCGTTTCTCGGCTTCCTCGATCTGCTTGAGGTAAGCGTCGAGATCCTCCTGCTTGGCGAACGCGGTCCCGTAGATGCGGGTCAGCATCGGGTTGTTGCTATCGCCACGCCAATAGGCGCCGGCCACCTTCATCAATTTGAAGGCGTTGCCGACCTTGCCGGTCGAGGTCATGTGCGGGCCGCGGCACAGATCGAACCAGTCGCCCTGATAATAGATCTTGATCGGTTCGTTGCCGGGAATGGCATCGACCAGCTCGACCTTGAAGGCTTCGCCCTTGTCGCGGAACACCTGTTTGGTCTTCTCGCGATCCCAAACCTCTTTCGTGAAAGGCTTGTCGCGCGCGATGAGCTCGCGCATCTTCTTCTCGATCGCGGCAAAGTCTTCCGGGGTGAACGGCTCGTTGCGAAAGAAATCGTAGTAGAAGCCGTTCTCGATCACGGGTCCGATGGTGACCTGGGTGCCCGGCCACAGCGTCTGCACGGCCTCCGCCAGCACGTGGGCGCAGTCATGGCGGATCAGCTCGAGCGCGCGCGGATCGTCGCGGTTCACCAGCTCGATCTTCGCGTCGTTCTCGATGGCATCGTTGAGGTCGGCGAGCTCGCCGTCCAGCGCCATCGCCACCGTGCGCTTGGCCAGCGACGGCGAGATGCCCTTGGCGATCTCCATGCCGGTCGTGCTCTTGGGATATTCGCGCCGGGCGCCGTCGGGGAAGGTGAGGGTGATCTTTTCGGGCGGGGTCACGGGTCTCAAATTGCTGAGGCTGTACTGGAAGCCGGATTCGGACTTGGGCTGGTCGGTCATGTCTTTTCTCCTGAGGCTCACTCCTGCGAACGAGCGCAGGTAAGCGGGAACGAGCGATATATCAGGCGATTCGGCCTGTGCAATCCGGCAATTCCAAGAAAGCGGCCGCCACAGGCCGGTGTCTTGCACCAACTATTTCGTCTGGCGGCCCTCAGGTCGCGGTCTTGTCGTGTTGGTCCCGGCGGTCCTGGCCTCGGCCGGCCGCTGCCGCTCCGGCCTGACGCCAGCGTCTCCCCTGCGCAAGGCGCTTGGCAAACCGCCGGGGACAGCGCTAGAAGCCAGTCATGGGGACCAAAGAGAGTTGACTGAGATGAGGATCATTCTGGCGGTTGCTGCGGTGCTCTATTCAGCCTCCGCGCTTGCACAAACCGATAAGCCACCGATGGTGGGGGACAAGCCGCTGATGCAGGTCAAGCCCAAGGGGACCAAGGGCACCAAGGAGGCCGCCGCCAAGCCGGCCGCTGCCGCGCCGAAGGGCAAGCCGCAGTCGATCGCGGTGCGGCTCCAGGCCTGCCTGGACCTCGATGACGGTACCAAGGACCGCCTCAATTGCTACGACGCGGTGATCCCGCCGGCGCCGAAGCCGAAGCCCCCGAAGGCCAAGGGCGTCGCCGATTGTCGCCTCTTCAAGGAAGAGGACGAGCGGCTGGCCTGCTTCAACGGCTTTGCCGAGAGCATTCCCAAGCTACCGAAGACCTGAGCGGCAACAATCGAGGATCACGCGCTGCGCGTCTGCGTGATCCTATCTGAACGACGTCGTCATTGGAGCGCTGGACGCAACCGCCAAACTAGCGGCCCGATACCGATGATGTGGTGGCGGCAACGCGCGTGAGCGCCAGGGCCGGCGTCGCCGACATCTTCACCAGCACATCCTTGAGCGGATATTGCGTCCATGCGCGGTTGACGTAGTCGCGATGGGTAATGCCGTCGCCGGTTTCGATGAACACCACGCTGCCAGGACGTAGCGGCCCATCCATCTCTTCGGAGACGCTGATGCCCTTCTGCCGCAGCATGCTCATCAGCTCGCGGTCGCGCCGCGCGGTGTAATGGGTATAGGAGCTGACGAAAAAGCCGGAACGGTGGCTCTCGATCCAGGAGGCGAACTTGTCCATTTCGCCATAGACCGCATCGAGTAGAACGACGCCGCGAACGCGGTCGCTGATGCCGCCGACCTCGAGGCTCCAGGCGGTCGGCAGGAAGCCGCCGCTGTAGCCGACGATCACGATCGGCATATCGGCGAAGGCGCGCGCATTGTTGGGATCGCCGGTGAGGCGGGCCAGATGCTCGGCCGATTCCGTCATGAAGCGCTTGAGGCCGCCCGGCTGCCAGAACTTGCCGGCGCTGGAATCTGCGGCGTCGACCGCCATCTGCGGTGCGAGGAGCACGGCATTGGCGCCGGAATCGCTGATCTGCTGCGGCACCAGTTGCCGGTCGCGCACGTCCCGCTCCAGCGTCGCCCCATTGCCATGGAAGAACACCACGATGACGCCCGACTTGCGCACATCGAAATGTTCGGGAACGTGCATCAGCACGCGGCTGTCATTGTAGGTCTCGTCCTGCCAGAACACGCGACCGGAATAGCTGCGGTGGCCGCGGCGGTCGCCCTTTGAGATGTTGAGGAAGGGCGCGTCGGAAGCCGGGTTGTTGCCGAAATACGGGAAGGCGGACGACTTCATGCTGACGAGGGTGGTCAGGTCTTCGCGCGGCGGACGCTGATAGGGGACCTGCGGCGCGAGCGAGGCGACCTTGTAGGGTGCCTGCTGGGGCTGCTGCTGCACGGCGCGCTTGGGCGAGAAGTCCGACATCTGCCGTTGCAGCAAGCTCTCGCTCGCGGCGGGGAAGCGCTCCCTGAATTGCGGAGCAGGAAAGCGATCCTCGAACGTATCGCTGCTCGCGACTTGCGAATTGGTCTTGGCGACGACCTGAACGTTGGCTTGTGAGTTCGCGGCGAGCGCCGCCGGATTGGTCGAATTGCCGCATTGAACCAGCGTCAGCGAGATCGGCACCAAGGCTGAGATCAGGGCGAACCGGAGCGCACGACCGCGTCGACCGGACCTCGTCCGATCAGCACGCATGTCAGCTCTCACGTTAGCAACGGCCCCGACCATCCACCCATGACCCCAAGCCATGAACCCAAAGTCCAGCGGCAATCTTTAAGCAAATTGAACCGACTGGCGTTTAGGCGGCGTTAAGTGTCCGGACAAACTTCCCCACATCCGGAACGCTCAAAAGGACCATGCAATCGTGTCGTGATTGTGGGGAAGGGGAACGGGATTCTCCGGGCTCTGGGAGTCTTATTGCTTAAGGGCGTCCACGCGCGGTGTTGTGGTACCTATTTCGTTTGCCTCATTTAACCCGTGTTAACCCTGCTTGAATTGACTGGACCAATCTGCACGATGCATCCCATCAGGCGCGATGCCTGAGCTTAAGGACCCCGATGACGGCATCAGATGCGGCAACCGTGCCCTGGACTGGCCGCTTGACCGGAGGCGGCTCCGGGGTCTCCGTTCTGGTCGCAACCGCCATCGTCGTCGCCGACATGATCGGGGTCGGCGTCTTCACCAGCCTCGGTTTTCAGGTCAAGGATATCCCGTCCGGCTTCTCGATCCTCCTGCTGTGGACCGTCGGCGGCATCGTCGCGCTGTGTGGGGTGTTCTCCTATAGCGAGCTGGGCGCGATGTTTCCGCGCTCGAGCGGCGAGTACAATTTCCTCGGCCGCGCCTACCATCCCGCCTTCGGCTTCCTCGCCGGTTGGGTTTCGGCGACGGTCGGTTTTGCCGCGCCGGTGGCACTCGCCGCCATGGCCTTCGGCGAATACGCCAAATCGGTCATTCCCGGCTTGCCGCCGATCCCGCTCGCCATCGGCGTGGTGTGGCTGGTCTCGCTCGTGCAGCTGACCGGCGTCAGGCACTCCGCGACCTTCCAGCTGATCTCGACCATCCTGAAGGTCGTGCTGATCGTGGCCTTCCTGGTCGCCGGCTTCGTCATCGGCACGCCACAGCCGATCTCGTTTGCTCCGCAGGCCGGCGATCTCGCCCACGTCGTCAGCGCACCTTTCGCGATTGGGCTCGTCTTCGTGATGTACTCGTTCTCAGGCTGGAACGCCGCGACCTACATTATCGGCGAGATGAACACGCCGCAACGGAGTCTTCCGCGTGCGCTGCTTGCGGGGACGCTGATCGTGCTCGTGCTGTATGTCGCGCTCAATGCGGTGTTTTTGTACTCCACGCCGATCGGCGCGCTGGCCGGCCAGCTCGACGTCGCAAGCATCGCCGGCAGCGCCATCTTCGGCGGGATTGGCGGCAGGGTCGTCGGTGCGATGATCTGCGTCGGCCTGATCTCCTCGATCAGCGCGATGATGTGGATCGGCCCGCGCGTG
Organism: Bradyrhizobium sp. Kon10; assembly: GCF_055807395.1. Classification (NCBI taxonomy): domain Bacteria; kingdom Pseudomonadati; phylum Pseudomonadota; class Alphaproteobacteria; order Hyphomicrobiales; family Nitrobacteraceae; genus Bradyrhizobium; species Bradyrhizobium sp. Kon10. Next base: position 43,975 of record NZ_JBVVOZ010000025.1, read on the forward strand.
ATGATGACGATGGGGGAGGACATTCCGGCGCTTCGCGTGTTCTCGCGCAAGTCGACGAGGGGCGCGCCGGCCTATGCCATCCTGTTTCAGCTCGCGGTTTCGAACCTGCTGCTGTTCACGCGCAGTTTTGAGGCGGTGCTCGACTTCATCCAGTTTGCGCTGCTGTTCTGCTCGTTCTTCACGGTGGCCGGCGTCATCAAGCTGCGCATCAGCGATCCCGACCTGCCGCGGCCCTATCGCGCCTGGGGGTATCCGCTTACGCCGCTGGTTTTCCTGCTCGTGACCGCGTTCATGATGTACTACCTCTTGACCGAGCGGCCGGTGCAGTCGCTCATGGGAATGCTCGTGATGTTCTCGGGCCTGTTGATTTATGCTGTTTTCCGCGGGCGGCCGGTCGCCGCTGCCAATCCATTACATCGCGAATAGACATGTTCCGATCTCTGAGAATTGCGGCCGCCGCTATTGCGCTGCTGGCCGCGGCCATCTCCTCCGCGCGTGCTGCCGAGGTCACCTTCAACGACACCGCGCGCTTCCTTGCGGGCATGCAGCCTTCGGCGGATTCGCCGCTGGTGGCGCTCACGAGGGACCCGTCCTGGCAGCATCACGCAAGATTCTTCGATAGTGCTTTCGCCCAGCTCGAGCAGCGGCAATTGTCGAAGATCCGGAGCTGGTCCGATGTCAACCTCGCCGCGCCCCGGCCGACCATGTTCTACATGTTCAGCGGCCCGGATTTTCTCTACGCCAATGCGTTCTACTCGAAGGCCAGCACCTATGTGCTCGGCGCGCTGGAGCCGGTCGGTGCAGTGCCTGACCTGTCCAGGCTGCCGCGCGGTTCGGTCGGTGCGGCGCTCTACAATGTCGAGCGCTCGCTCGGCTCGATCCTGAGCTTCTCCTTCTTCATCACCAAGCAGATGAAGGTCGACCTGCACGCCAACCAGGTCAACGGCACCTTGCCGATCCTCTATGTCTTCCTGGCGCGCTCCGGCAAGACCATCCGCAACGTCGAGATGGTCGCGGTCGACGACAAGGGCGGAATGCACACGGGCAGCGACAACCCGGGACCGAATGCCACCCGCGGCGTCCGCATCGTTTTTGCCGGGAGCGACGGTGAGGCGCGCACGCTGTATTATTTCTCGACCGATCTCTCGAATTCCGGCGCGCGCGCAGCCGGCTTCCTGAAGTTCTGCGAGACGCTCGGGCCCGGCAACAGCCTGATCAAGAGCGCGTCCTATCTGCTGCATGGCGGCAACTTCACCGTCGTTCGCGACTGGCTGCTCGCCAACAGCTCGAGCATCATCCAGGACGATTCCGGGATTCCGCTGGCGAACTACAATGCGCGGCAATGGCGGTTCTTCCCGTTCGGCCGCTATCTCGGGCCGATCAATGAATTCCCCGGCCGCTATCAGGAGCGATACGCGGAATTGTTCACGCGCGCGCAGCCGATCGATTTTGGCGTCGGCTATCGCTGGCGGATGCACGAATCGAATTTGCTGCTGTCGGTGAAGGTGCCGGGGAGCGAGGTCGCGCCCACCGGGGAGACCACCTCGTCGGCCGAGCCGCCGCCGAAACCGCTACGCCCGAAACGGCCGCGTCCGCCCGAGCCGATCCCGCCGCCGCCGGGGCGCTTCTTCTGGTTTCGCTAGCTACCAGTGCACGCTCTGGCTTGGCACAATGAACGCGGTCGTGCTGACTGGCGTTGCAAAGCTCGTGGCGAGGTACCAGCCGGAGCCTAGGACGAGCACGAGCAGGGCGACCACGGCGACCATATCGATGGCTCTGGGATCGCAATCCCTCGGATTAAACCTGGGACGCGCACCAAGCCCGAGGTGAAGATGAGGGCTGATTTTCCAGCGCATTGTTGTTTCCTCCCTTAGGGAGCATCACAACAACGCGAGGCAACAATTCAGGTTCCGGTCAGAGCAGTGATGCGCAAAGCGCCGCAGCATGTGGCTAGGATGGGTTGACGCCGCGCCACCGAGCGTAACGCCAGGGCCGATACCAGCTTGCGCCTGGCGGTGCGGTGAAGGGCACGTTGTCGATTCCGGACGTGCCGAAGGGATTGCAGCGCAACAGGCGCGCCAGCGTCATCCAGCCGCCGGCCCAAAGTCCAAAGCGCTCGATCGCCTCGTCGCCATAAACGGAGCAAGTCGGCAGGTGCCGGCAGTTGTACCCGACCAGTGGCGAGAGAGTGTGGCGGTACAGCCAGATTAGCGCACGGCCGAATCTGCGCGGCAGTCGCAGCGTCTCGGCCATCGGACCGGAACCGTGCTCGCAGGTTGAGTGCTTCATGTGCGCTCTGCCGCCGTCCTGTGCGCCCCGATGTGCAGTTCCCGTGCAGGGAACTGCAAGCTGTTGTTCGTACGCCATATTTTGCCTGCTTTCACGGAGCAGTGCAGCAAGTACCTATGGACGATCTGTATTCCCCCGGATACCATTTTTGTGACGTCCGTGTGAGACTCAGGGAACATCGGGGCTTGCCTGAATCGGCTCAGACTTAACCGCTTGGGGCTTGGGGAAGGGACCAGTTTGAAACTTCTGAAGTCGCTTAATCTTCGCGGCTGGTTATTGGTGGGAACCGCCGCTTGTGGAGTCGTGCTGGCTGGCGCCGTCGCGACTTTCGGTTCGTCGGCCCGCGCCGGCGGCTCTCTCGAAGAGCGCAAGCTGCCGATGAAATTTTCCTGGGTCGCCTGCGAGCCCAACTGCCGCGGCTGGGTCAGCGCGGTCGGCATCATCACCACTGACACGCCGAAGGATTTCGACGATTTTGCTCGCGGGCGGCAGATCGGCGGCGCGACTGTCGTGCTCGACTCGAGTGGCGGTTCCGTCAACGACGCGATCACGCTCGGTCGGCGCTTTCGCAATCTCGGCCTTTTGACCACGGTCGGCATCACGCAGCAGAACCGCGGCGCACAAAGCGCCCGTCCTGCGGTCGCCTCGGACGCTTATTGCGAATCGATGTGCGTGTTCCTGCTGCTGGCCGGCAAGAAGCGCTACGTGCCGGAAGCCGCGCACGTCCGCGTTCACCAGATCTGGATGGGCGATCGCGCTGACGACGCCAGAGCGGCGAGCTACAGCGCGCAGGACCTGATGATTGTGGAGCGCGACATCGGCCGACTCGCCAAATACACCTTTGATATGGGTGGCTCTGGTGACTTGCTGTCGCTCGCGCTCAACGTGCCGCCGTGGGAAGACCTGCACGAGCTCGACACAACCGAGCTGAAGCTCACCAACCTCGTGACGACCGATCTGGTGACGGACGTGCTGCCGCATGTGGACGTCGCAGCGCCGGCGGTGGCGGACCTTGCGCCGAAGACGCAGGCAAGGTTCGGCGAGGAACCGGAGCAGAAGCAGCCTGCCAGGTCGACCAAGACGGCGGAAGCGATGGTACCTGTCGGAACTGCGCCGGTCGCGCCGGCATCGGCAGCGCAAAAGTAAAAGCTTCAACCCTGCGCCGCAGCCGGCTGCTTGGCCTTGGCCTCGATCTGGCCAATGGCATCGACCACGGCATCGAAGGTGAGAAGGGTCGAGGCGTGGCGCGCCTTGTAGTCGCGGACCGGCTCGAGGAACTTGATCTCCTCCCATTTGCCCTCGGGCGGCGCGCCATTCTCCTTCAGCATCTTGCGAACGGTTTCGCGTAACTCACGGAGTTCGCTCGCAGTCGAGCCGACAACGTGACTTGCCATAATGGATGAAGAGGCTTGCCCCAGCGCACAAGCCTTCACGTCGTGGGCGAAATCGGTGACCCTGTCCCCCTCCATCTTGAGATCGACCTTCACGGTCGAGCCGCACAGTTTGGAATGGGCCGTGGCACTAGCATCGGGGTCCGAAAGCCGACCGAGACGCGGAATATTGCCGGCCAGCTCGATGATGCGCTTGTTGTAGATGTCGTTCAGCATGTGATGGAGTCCAACGCTTCCGGGCGGGATCGGCCTTGGCGGGCGCCGTCCACGGTCCTATATAGGGGCGGAACAGGCGGAAAAACAGTCCAGCAGTCCGGCGGCGCTGATCCAGAAACACGCGGCGGCCGTTAGAGTTGTAGGGCTTTTCGCCGAGACTATTCTCTTCAGGCGTCCGGCGGGCTTGCCGCCACGTCTGCCGGTGACACTCCGGCCGTAAGGCCGTCGAACGGAGTCGACATGGACGCTACGATCAAATCCATCCGCCCCAGCAAGTCTTCCGACAAGCAGCCCGAGAGCCGCCCGGCAGAGCTTGATCCCTCCGAATTCCTCGCGGCCGCAGTCCGCGCCGATCAGCCCCGTCCGGCGCGCGCCGAGGCTGAGCAGGCGGTGAAGACGCTGCTCGCCTATATCGGCGAGAACACCCAGCGTGAGGGCCTGCTCGACACGCCCCGGCGCGTGGTCGAGGCGTTCGACGAGCTCTATCAGGGCTATCACCAGTGCCCGGCTGAGGTGCTCGACCGCACCTTCGGCGAGACGGCTGGCTATGACGATTTTGTGCTGGTGCGCGACATCGAATTCACCTCGCAGTGCGAGCATCACATGATGCCGTTCTACGGCAAGGCGCACATCGCCTATACTCCGGTGGAGCGTGTCGTCGGCCTGTCGAAGCTCGCGCGCCTGACCGATATCTTCGCCCGCAGGCTCCAGACCCAGGAGCATTTGACGGCGCAGATTGCAGCGGCGATCGACGAGGTCCTCAAACCCCGCGGCGTTGCGGTGCTGATCGAGGCCGAGCATACCTGCATGTCGGTGCGCGGGGTCGCCAAGCATGGCGCCTCGACGTTCACCAGCCGCTTCACCGGCATGTTCCGCGACAATCCGGCGGAGCAGGCCCGCTTCCTGTCCTTGGTGCGGGGCACGCGCTGACCTCGCGAACGCGTTTGGCGAGGATGACCGTGTCCGCTCACTCTCATGAGATCGAGGAAGGTCTAACTTTCCTTCCCAACTTCGATGCTGCCGGCCTCGTGACCTGCGTTGCGACCGACGTCGCCACCGGCGACGTGCTGATGGTCGCTCACATGAACAGCGAGGCGCTGCACAAGACCATTGCGACCGGGGAAGCCTGGTACTTCAGCCGTTCGCGCAACGCCTTGTGGCGAAAAGGTGAGACCTCGGGTCAGACTCAGCGCGTGGTCGAGATCCGCACCGATTGCGATCAGGACGCGGTCTGGCTTCGCGTCGAGCAGATCGGCGCGGCCTGCCACACCGGACGCCGGTCCTGCTTCTACCGCAAGATCGAGGCGGAGGGGGGCGGCGCCAAGCTCGTCTTCGTCGATGCCGAGCGACTGTTCGATCCCAGCGACGTTTACAGGAAGTAGCAGCCATCATTCCGGGGCGTGCGAAGCGCGAGCCCGGAATCCATTCTGCGGCACCATGTGCGGTCAGATGGATTCCGGGCTCATCGCTGCGCGATGCCCCGGAATGACTCTGGGAGGGGATCAACCCCAGAATTTAACCCCGCATTAACCATAACTGTCCCACGGTGGGACGACAGGGCGTCCGAATTGCCGGCGCCGTTCAACGCCGCGCGGGGCGGGCACTCCATCATGTCGGTCGACAATTCCAGTGCCATGCAGACGGCCGCGACCGAAGGCTCGAAGCGCGTCGCTGGCGCCATCAAGCAGGCCTCGAGCCAGACCGGCGTTAGCTTCGAATACATGCTGACCACCGCGAAGATGGAATCGGACTTTGATCCGAGCGCCGGTGCCACCACCTCGTCCGCCCATGGGCTCTACCAGTTCATCGACCAGACCTGGCTCGGCACGGTCAAGGAGGCGGGCACCCAGCTCGGCTATGGCAGCTATTCCGACGCCATCAGCAAGACATCCTCAGGGACCTACACCGTCGACGATCCCACGATGAAGCGGTCGATCCTGAAGCTGCGTGATGATCCCGAGGCCGCCTCGAGCATGGCCGCGGCGTTGACGCAGTCCAACAGTTTCAAGCTGACCGGGCTTCTTGGCCGCAGGCCGAGCGACAGCGAACTCTACATGGCGCATTTCATGGGTGTCGGCGGTGCCGCGAAACTGATCGCCAATGCCGAGGACAATCCGCAAGCAGTCGGCGCCCGGCTGTTTCCGAATGCGGCGTCAGCCAACCGCTCGATCTTCTATGCCAAAGACGGCCGTGCGCGCAGCGTCTCCGAAGTCTATTCGGTGTTGAACGCCCGCTATGCGAGCGCCGCGAATGCGAAATCGACCCGCAGCGCGATGGCAATGTATGGCGACACGCCGTCGACGACGCAGGTCGCGAGCGCAAACGGCGTGCAACCCTCCGCGCCCTTGATCAATGGCGCTGCCTATCTCCAGACCTTCCCGGACACGCGCTCGGTGGCGCCCGTCAGCGCAACCTCGACGACGACCGTCGCCGACAATGCGCCGGGCACGCCGGTGTTTCGCTCGATCTATCAGCCCGCCGAAGCCACGCAGCCGGTCTCGACGACGGTGCAGAAATTGTGGGGCAACAACGCCTCGCTCACCTCGGTCGCGTCAGCGATCTCGGCGACGCCCGACGTGCGGCCGCCGCAGCCGCTCGATCTGTTCAGCGATCGCACCGGCACGTTCTCGAGCTAACGTGCTGTCACACGGCGAGAGCGCTTCCCGTCCTTAACAAAACGTCAATAATACCAGCCAGTTATGGTGAACGCTTTATTAAGCGTCGTGGTTTATTTTGTGTTGCAGGTGACAAGCCGTCACCGCTTCGTCTTTGTAGCGTAAGCCGGAAGCAGCATGATCGTTCGGCAGTTCATCAATTGGATCAGGACCGCGTCCGCCGGTGAGCGGGCCGAGGCGACGCGGGCATTGGCCCGGGCCTGGCTGATCTCGGACCTGTCCCATGACGATCGCGTCGCGGCCGAGGGCGCGCTGCTGATGCTGCTCGACGATCCGTCGCCCCTGGTGCGACAGGCGATGGCGGAGGCTTTTGCGCGCAGCACGGATGCGCCCGCGGCGATCGTGCGGGCGCTGTCGGCCGACCAGCCGTCCGTCGCGCTTCCCGTGCTCGAACATTCGCCGCTGCTGATCGATGCGGACCTCGTCGACATCGTCGCGACCGGCAATGACGAGGTACAATGCGCCGTTGCCCGCCGTCTCGCGCTGCCGGCTTCCGTCTGTGCCGCGATCGCCGAAGTTGGCTGTGCAGCGGCCGCCCTCGAGCTGATTGAAAATTCCTGCGCCGAGCTCGCACCGTTCTCCTGGAATCGCATCGTCGAGCGTCACGGCCATCTCGCCGCGATCCGCGAGGCGATGCTGGTGCTGGAAGATCTGCCGGCGGCGACGCGGGCCGCACTGGTGGCAAAGCTCTCCGAGACACTGGCGCAGTTCGTCGTGGCGCGGAACTGGCTGAGCCCTGACCGCGCCGACCGCATGACGATCGAGGCGCGTGACCGCTCCACCATGAACATTGCGGCGCGCTCGCGCGGCGAAGACATGCAGGATCTGGTGCGGCATCTCCGTATCACGGGCCAGCTCACCGCGGGCTTGATCCTGCGCGCGCTGCTGTCGAGCAATCTCGAATTGTTCGACGCCGCACTCGCCGACCTGGCCGATCTGCCGCTGGCGCGCGTCTCCGCGCTACTGCACGATCGCGGCGGCAATAGCCTGTACGCGCTGCTGCGCCGCGCTGGGCTTCCCGAGGCGACGTACGCGGCCTTCCGGGTCGCGCTCGATGCCTGCCACGAGCAGGGCTTTGTCGATACCGACGGCAGTGCGGCTCGACTGCACCGGCGCATGGTCGAGCGTGTGCTCACCCATTGCGAGACTGATCGTGGCGCCACCGAGCCGCTGATGGTCCTGTTGCGCCGCTTCGCCACCGAGTCCGCGCGCGAAGAGGCGAGACTGTTCTGCGACGAACTGGTGGCGGATGATGCGATCGATCCGATGTATGAGGATCTGATCGCGGCATAGTTCGAGGTCGGGCCCGCAAACTCCGTCATTGCGAGCGCAGCGAAGCAATCCAGAATCCTCCGTGGAGACAGTCTGGATGGCTTCGCTGCGCTCGCAATGACGAGAGGGGAAAGAGTTGAGCCCTTACTCCGCCGGCACGATGCTCGGCGCCAGGATCACCTCGAGATGCTCGGGGCGATCGCGATTGACGTCGGCGAGATAGTCGTCGGCGACCTTGCGCAGGCGGCGGCTCAGCTCGGCAGAGACGCTGACGCTATCGAGCTTGGTGTTCTCGTGCACGATGGCCAGGATGGCGTTGATGTGGTGTGTGAACAGCTCGGCCGGCACTCTCTCGAGATCCGGCGCGTGCTCGATGACGCGGCACAGGCTCTCGGCAACTCCCGCCGCCGCAGGAAAGCCGAATGTTGCGGCGTCGCCCTTGATGTCGTGCGCGGCGCGGAACAGCTCGTCGCGCCTCTCCTTGGTGAAGCCGTCGTTGCGTATCGCCACGTAGGCGGCTGACAGCCGGTTGACCTCGGTCGCCATCCAGTCCTTGAACTCGCCGGACAGGCCTGCCAACGCCTGCTCGGCGCGACCGACCGGATCGTCCATATCCTTTTCCTCGACCCGGCGCAGTACCTTCCGCAGCGGATTGGGCTGTGTGATCAATTGGTGCGTGGCGAAGGCCTTGACCTCGATGTCCCGTCCACTGTTCTTCGCCATTGGTAGTTGCCTCGTCGCTGAAGACGTTGCGCTAGATGGAGGAGCGGGCCTTGTCGAGCAGCGAAGGCTGCTGGAGCACCTCGTGCTTTTCGCCGACGCGGCGCTCGGGTCCCATATAGGCAGTATTGGTGTTGCGGCGCCGGTCCGGCCCGAAATAGGTCTTGGTCTTGATGAAGGGCCGGGGACTGGCGACCACGTTGAGGATGCGTTGGTAAAGGCCCTTGGCCGAAATCGGCTTGGCCAGGAATTCGGTGACACCGGCATCGCGCGCAACCGTGACGCGGCGCTTCTCGGAATGACCCGTCAGCATGATGATCGGCGCGTAAGGGTTGCCCTTGGAGTCCGGCTGCCGGATCATCTGCGCGAGCTCCAGCCCGTCGAAGATCGGCATCGCCCAATCGGTGATGACGATGTCGGGGACGTAGTGGCTGTACATTTCGAGCGCAGTGGCACCGTCCTCGGCCTCGTAGACTTCGCGCGCGCCGAACGAATGCAGCAGCGTCCGCAGAATGCGCCGCATGTGCGGGTTGTCGTCGCAGACGAGGAAACGGAGCTTGTTGAAGTCGATGCGGAACATGACGCCTGGGCCAGAGCGGTCAACCTTCGTTAACCATATCGTGCCGAGGGTTAACGAAGCGTTGCGACCGGGACGTCCCGCCGGGCCGTGCAGGCAGCTCAGGAGCCGAACTGCTCCCGCAGGATGCGCTCTTCCAGGCTGTGGCCAGGATCGAACAGCATGTGCATCGAGATGGTCTTGTCGGTGAGCACTTCGACGCGGCGGACGTCGCGGACCTCATCATGGTCGGCCACCGCGGCGACCGGCCGCTTCTCGTCTTCCAGCACCTCGATCACGACATAGGCAGTGTTGGGCAAAAGGGCGCCGCGCCAGCGTCGGGGGCGAAAGGCGCTGATCGGAGTCAGTGCGAGGAGCGCGGCGTTGATCGGCAGGATCGGTCCCTGCGCGGACAGATTGTAGGCGGTCGAGCCGGCCGGCGTCGCCACCATGATGCCGTCGGCCATCAACTCGGGCATGCGCTCGCGCTCGTCGATCACGATCCGCAAGCGCGCCACCTGATAGGTCTGACGGAACAGCGCGACCTCGTTGATGGCATGATGCAGATGGACGCGGTCGTTGACGTCGGTCGCGCGCATCAGGAGCGGGTTGATCTCGGATTCCTGTGCCGCCTCAAGCCGGGCGCGCAGATCGATGGTCGAGTACTCGTTCATCAGAAAGCCGACAGTGCCGCGGTGCATGCCATAGATCGGCTTTCCCGAGTGCATGTGCTGGTGCAGCGTCTGGAGCATGAGCCCGTCGCCGCCGAGCGCCACCACGACGTCAGCCTCCTTCGGGTCGCAATTGCCGTAGCTTTGGGTGAGCTGGGTCAAGGCGACCTGCGCTTCGCTGCTCGAGCTGGCGACGAAGGCGATCCGGTCGCATCGCGATGGCTTGGTCATGGCTTCCGGGGCAGGGCCGCTGGCTCGAGAAAGTTCCGCCGAGGTCGTCTATACGACCTGGGCCGGCATTGTCGAGGATGACCGTCCGGCAAGGCAAACGCGGGCGTCTCGGCTTGGGGCAAAAGCCGGACGGATCGGACGCGGAAAGCCCGCCCGGGGCCTCTGATCCCCCAAACCGTCGCAATTTGCGGCTAGAATTGCGGCCATGCTGATCTGCGAGCGCCGCGGCGTAGGGAGAATAGTCATGATGATGGGTTCGCCGGCGCTGCGCCGCGCCGGGCTTGTGCTGGCAGTCTCTGCTTTCGCGCTCGCAGGCCTGGCGCGGGCGGACGATCCGCCGCAGCCACGCAATGAGGCGACCGCGCCCGCGGGACAGAAGGGCGGCCGTGGCGGCAATGCAGCCCAGTCCGCGCCATCCGCCGCCGAGCAGCACCGTCTGCCGGCAGACTCGACCACGAAGCAGACCCTCGATCTGCCGGGCCGGACCCTCAATTTCGCCGCGACCGCCGGCTCGATCCGTGTGTTCGACGATAAGGGCGAACCGCTGGCCGACATCGCCACCACCTCCTACGAGCTCGACGGCGCCGACCGCGGTACGCGCCCGGTGACGTTCCTGTTCAACGGCGGGCCGGGCGCCTCGTCGGCGTGGCTCCAGTTCGGTGCGGTTGGGCCATGGCGGCTGCCGCTCGACGGCGAGCGGCTTTCGCCATCGGCGTCGCCCGAGGTGAAGCCGAACGCGGAGACCTGGCTCGACTTTACCGATCTCGTCTTCATCGATCCCGTCGGCACCGGCTACAGCCGTCTTATTGCGAGTGGTGAGGATGCGCGGAAGCGGTTCTATTCGGTCGATGGCGATGTCAATTCGATTGCGCTGGTAATCCGCCGCTGGCTCGAGAAGCACGACCGGCTGACCTCGCCGAAATACGTCGCGGGCGAGAGCTATGGCGGCATTCGCGGGCCGAAGGTCGTGCGCCAGCTGCAGCTCCAGCACGGCGTCGGCGTCAGGGGATTGATCCTGGTGTCACCGCTCGTGGATTTCCGCGAGTTCACCGGTAGCAGCCTCCTGCAATATGTCGCGACGCTGCCGAGCTATGTGGCGGTGGCGCGCGAAGCCAAGGAATCGACCAAGGGACCGGTCACACGCGCCGCTCTCGCCGACGTGGAGGCTTACGCGCGCGGCGAATTTCTGAATGACCTCGTCAAGGGCGAGGCTGACAGGGAGGCGACCACTCGTCTCGCCGACAAGGTCGCCGAGCTGACTGGCATCGACCAAGCGGTAAGCCGCAGGCTTGCCGGCCGGTTCGATGTCGGCGAATTCCGCCGCGAATTCGACCGCAAGAACGGCAAGGTCACCGGACGATACGATGCCTCCGTGCGCGGCTTCGATCCCTATCCGGATTCGAGCAGCTCTCGGTTCGGCGATCCCTCGGGCGATGCGCTTCAGGCGCCGCTGACAAGTGCCGCGGTCGATGTCCTGACACGCAAGCTCAACTGGCGGCCCGACGGCTCCTACGAAGTGCTGAACGGCGCCGTCGAGCGCAACTGGGACTTTGGCGGCGGCATCAACCCGCCGCAATCGCTATCGGAGCTACGCCAGATTCTTGCCACCGACGCCAAGCTGAACGTGCTGGTCGCGCACGGCCTGTTCGATCTCGCCACGCCCTATTTCGGCACGAAGCGGGCGCTCGACCAGTTGCCGGCCTTCGCGACGCAGCGCGTCAAATTCGTGGTCTATCCCGGTGGCCACATGTTCTATTCGCGCGACGGCTCGCGGCAGGCGTTTCGCAGCGAAGTCGAGGCGCTTGTCAGGGAATAGGGCGGCGTTTCCGTGGTGGGTATCGGCGCGCGATCTCGCGCGCGACGACACTCGCAGGCTTGACGTTGGCGCCGGCGAGCCAGATGTCGCTGACCTTGCCGTGCTTGTCGCGGACACGGCGCACCGGCTCGCCATGGCTGGAGTACCCGGCGGCCGGGGCAAGCCTGCCGGCGTCCCGTCCGGTCACCTCGATCTCGGCGGCATCCATGAACGGGTTATTGAACTGCGGACTGGCGACGAGCACGCGCTTGCCCATCGGCACCAGATCGGTCGCGCCCCAGATCGTCCACCAGCGGCCGGTCCAGTCGCGGACTCGACGGTCGGGTGCGCCACGGCTCTCGAAGACGCGCAGGATTTGCATTGCCCCGTCCATCCAGAACGGCGCTGCGCCATCGATGGAGTTGCTGAGGATGCTGATCGCCAGCTCGCAGGCTGGGATGGAGCAGGTCCGAGAGATATAGCCCTGGAAACCGCCGCCATGGCCAAACCAGTCCCAGCCGTCGGTCTTGCCGGCGTTGACGCCCAGGCCGTAATAGGCCTCAAAACTTTGCGGTACGCGCCAGTGGTGCCGCGTCATCTCGCGGCGGCTTGCGATCGACAGCACGCTCTTCCTGGCATTGGGCGAAAGCTGCGCAAAGAAGCGGGCCGTATCGGCCGCGGTCGCGACGAAACCCGCGGCGGATGTCATTGCGTGAGCGGGATTGTCGCCGGGGATCACGCAGCGCTCGCCCAGCGGCACCTTTCGCGTATGGCCGCGCGCGAACGCCGCACCCTTGGGAAGCGGCGCGTCCGGCTCGGTCTCGCGCAGACCCGCCGGCTCAATGATCTCGCGCTTGATCCAGGCGGTGTACGGCTCCCTCGTCACCGCTTCGATCAGGAGCCCGATCAGGCCAAATCCGTGATTGGAATATTTGAAGCGGGTGCCAGGCTCGATCGAGGTGGGCAGCTTCAAGTCCGCGCGCAACTCCTTCTCATTCAGATAGGGGCGGCTGTCGATGAACTGGCCTGAGTCTGCACCATCGCGCGTCAGTCCGGCGCTGTGCGACAGCACCTGCGCAATCGTCGTCTCGGCGACGCGCGGATGCAGGCCGCCGACATGCTGGCCGATCGGGTCGTCGAGCCGAATCTTGCGCTGCTCGCGCAGCTTCATGATGCCGGCCGAGGTAAAGCTCTTCGAATGCGAGGCGATGCGGAAGCGGTGGCGCGGGGTAAGCTTTTCGCCGGTGTCGAGATTGGCGAGGCCGAAGGCATGCTCGGCGACGACCTCGCCGCGATGGGCGAAGGCGATGATGACGCCGGGCTGCTGGATTGCGGTCTGCTGGAATTCGATCCAGGAGCCGATGTAGTCGATCGCGGATCGCAGCCACGTGTCCATTGCGCACCACTTGCCGGGGAGGATGCGCGGAGGCTAGCCGAAAAAGCAGAACCGGCACAACCCGGAGGTTGTGCCGGTCCTATGGTTCGGAAGGGAGATGCTCAGTAGACCAGCGTCGCGCCGGTCGGCTTGTCGAGCGCGGCGGCAAGCGAGCGATACTCGGAGCTGTCGGTGCCGGCGAGCGAGGCGATCTTGTTCAGATGATACTGCGCCTGTTCGCGGTTGCCCTGCTCGAGCTGCCACAGGCCGTAGTACTGCCAGGTGCGAACGTGGTTCGGGTCGTCCTTCAGCGCGAGCTCGTAATAGGTCTTCGACGACTGGTAGTCGCCGAGCTTCCGATAGGAGTAGCCGATCAAATTGGCGACGTCGGCGACGTCGTCGCGCTTGAGCGATTTCAGCTGGCCGATGGCGCTCGTATAGTCGTGGTTGTCGTAGATCGTGGTGTAGGCGGTGCGGTAGGCCGCGAGGAATTTGGGATCAGTGACGGAAGAGCTCTTCTTCTTCTTTTCTTTCTTGGTCGAGGTATCCGACTTCGGTGGCGAGGAGGGCTCGTCGCCGCCGGCCGCATAGGCGCTCGTCAGCACCGGCCCGGCCGTCAGCGCCATCGAGACAAGTCCCGGTACCAGAAGCATCGAAAGTTTGCGCATCTAAGTTCTCCCGAATGGAACGCGGCGATCCTACACGATTGCCTGAAGACGGGAACACCCGTCAGGCCAAAACATTCCCCGCCGTCCGCGGCTGTTTCGCCCTCGGGGACCAGGATGACAAACTTGTCATCCAGATGAACGGGAGCCTGCAGTCGGCTTCAGGATGGGTTCAGCGCGCGCCATCTAGGCTCTCCCCATGATCGAAGAGTTGGCGAGAGGGCGCCGCCTCAAGATCCTTTCAAGAGGAGACCACCATGCTGAAGACCATTTCCGCAGCCTTGCTCGCAGCCTCCGTCATCGCAGCACCGGCCTTCGCGGCCGAGGCCGGCAAGACCACCACAAATGCGCCGGTGATCAAGGCGGACCAGAACCAGACGAAGATGTCGAACACCGCCGCGAAATCCGACACCGGTCTCAAGGCCGGCGCGAAGACCGCCGCCGTCAAGTCGGACGCCAAAGCAAAGGCCATGAACGCCAATGCCGCGATCACGCCCGACGAGCACAAGCTTGTGCGGACGCATCGTCATCACCACAAGCATCTGTCGGCCAGGAAGTCGCTGAAGGCGCAGCCGGACGTCACCAAGCCCGTGACCACCGAGAAGCGCAGCTAACCACTGAGCCCGCGAGGCGGCATTCCTAAGCATTGCCCCGCCGCCTCGCGCGGAGTTCAGGCCCGACCCGTTCCGTCACGCCTCGCGCGAGAGCTCGAGCGCCGGGGCGGGTCGGCGCGTCTTGTGCCCGGCCGCGGAAGCGAATTCCCTTTGCGCAAGCATGGAGCTAGAACACCTCCGGGTCTGTTGGGTCGGAGAACGTGGTCCCTTGGGGCGATTGGCAAAATGCGCGGTGATCCTGGTGCTGCCGCTGGCGCTTGCGGCATGCTTCGGCAGCGACGGCGACCGGCCGTCCCTGATGGAAGGGACCCAGGCCGGAGGTCCGCAGCCGTTTCCGGATAATTTCCGCGGCGACACGCTGGCGCTGATGCGCGCTTATCTCAACAATCCGGTCGGCGTGCGCGAGGCCGGCCTTGCCGAGCCGGTGCTGCGCGAGATCGGCGGCCGGCAATTCTACGTGAGCTGCCTGCATTTCACGCCTCGCGAGGCCGACGGCAGCTACAAGGCGATGCGCGAGCGCGCCGCCATCTTCGTCAACGGGCGCGGCGATCGCGTCACCGACCGCACCACCGAGTTCTGCGCTGGCGCGGTTTACACACCCTTTCCGGAACTGGAAAAGATGGCGCGATAGCGCAAATCCCGCCTTTATCGGGCGGTGTTAAAACCAGGAATGCCGGAGCCGCTGGATCACATTTTGGCGAGCTTCGAACTGGACGGGTTTGGCTTTCGACACATCGTTACGGCAGGCCTGCGCGGACGACAAAATCAGTCGTGCAACGGGACGTGACGGAACAAAATGCCGTTGTTGCCACGCCGTCACAGTTACGAACGATCAACGTTCCGGCATCGCCGCGAAGCAACCCAATTCACGCCACGTTGTTTCCTGAGTGTCGAAAATGAAAGAACGGGGATGATCATGAAGACGATTTTGCTGGGCGCAGCCGCGCTGCTGGCGCTGGCAGCGCCAGCGGTAGCCGCCGACATGCAGCCGCGCACCTACACCAAGGCTCCGGCCTATACGCCGCCGCAGGTGATCTACAACTGGACCGGCTTCTACATCGGCGGTCATGTCGGCGGCGCGTTCGCCGGCAACAGCAGCTTCCAGTCGAGCGACGCCCGCTTCCTCGGCGGCGTGCAGGGCGGCTTCGATTACCAGTTCGCGCCCAACTGGGTGGTGGGTGTCGAGGCGCAGTATTCCTGGCTGCCGACCAACAACAATGGCGTCACGTTCCCGCTGGGGACACAGGTGACGTCCAACACCGACCAGATTGGCTCAGTGACCGGCCGCCTTGGCTATACCTGGGGTCCGGCGCTGGTCTACGCCAAGGGCGGTTACGCCTGGCGCAACGGCGGTCTCGGCGTCAATGTCGCCGGCGTGCCGCAGGCCTTCACAACGACCGGCAACAGCAAGGACGGCTACACCGTCGGCGCTGGCCTCGAATACATGTTCGCGCCGAACTGGTCGGCCAAGGCCGAGTACCAGTACTATAATTTCGGCAGCACGACCTTCACTTCCGGCCCGGCCGATGTCGTCGGCGTTCGCGGCCGGGAGGACGAGCATACCGTCAAGGTGGGTGTGAACTACCGCTTCGGCTGGGGTGGTCCGGCAGCTTCGCGCTACTGACTGCCCGCGGAGACCACGAACTGACAAAGGCCGGCTTCCGCCGGCCTTTCGTTTGCCGCCTTGTCCGTGTTGCCAGGCGTGGACAATCTGGCGCGTCGTTTGCAAGCAAACGTTCGACGCGCGCCTTCTCACGCGCGTCACGGGGCTGAGGTAAAGCAAAAATAATTCTTGCGGCTTACGGAACTCGTGCTCCGGAGCGCGTTATTATCGGATTGCCGGGCGGGTGGGACAACGAACATGCGTATCTTGGCGTCGGTGGTGGTGGTCTCGTGCTTCGTCGCGCTGCCGTGCTCTGCACAGACAATTCTCAAATCCGAGCCTCTCATGCTGGCACCCTACGAGGTGGCCTTCGTGAAGGACGCCTCCTGTCCATCCGGCAAGGTCCTGAAGGTCACCGGCGCGATCCGGGGGCTGCACCGCCGGAAGGCCTGTGTGGTTCTTGCCGATGAGCAGGCCTCCCTGGCGACCGCGACGCCCTGAGGCGATCCGGCCTGGGGCCGGATCTCACGAACTCAGCTGAAGCTCCATCCGGGACTCCCGCTCGGCCTCCGCCTTGTTCTCGGCGGGGTCCTCGTCTTGGGCTGGCCGGCAGGACTTGATCTCATAGTCGTTGTCGAGCACCCGGCGCGGCCCCGGCCGCTCCTGGTCGGTACCGACGTCCACGACCAAGCCGCTCCGCTGCGCGAATTTCCAGACGTCGGCCTCGCTCGGATAGGCTTTGCTGATCTGGCTGTCATTGCAGAACAGGGCGTACGGCATTCTTTCCGCTCCCATAAACCGCGTTAACGGTCTGCCGCTGGGAGGGTTTCCGGCACGGCGGCTCGATCACGGGGCCGTGATCGAGGTGGCGGACCCTGAGTCGTAAACGAGTCCTGAATCCGCAAAAAAAGAATCCCTGGGACTCTCCAGCCGGAATCAGCGGATGTTTCCGGCCATGACGACCGACCTGAAAACCTCCTGCGGGCACATGCTCCTGCCGCTGACGCTGGCACTGGTCGGTGCCTGTGCGGCCAATCTCTGGCTGGTGTGGTCGTGGCTGTGAGAGGCCTAAGTCCGCCTCACTTGTGCGCCGGCGGGCGGGCGGAGGGATCGCGGATGGCAGCGCGGAGCCTGGTCAGGGTCGCGGCACAATATTCCTCGCGCTCGCGCTCGAAGCGCTCCTGATGCTTCCTGAAATTCGCGATCCGGGCCTGCATCTCGCTGCGGAAGTCGCCCGTGGACCGCGGCGGGAGAGGCAAGGGCGCGGGCTCGGGCGCCGGGCGAGCCGGTTGGGGCTCGGCTTCGACCGCTAAAGCCTGGACGGTCACAATCTCCGTGGTCAACGTGAACGCAGTCAGGGGCTCCGGCGGATGGAGGTCATCCTTCTTGCCGGTTACCGATTGGACGAAGGCCAGTGTCTGCGCGATCAGCGCGTCGCGTTCCCTGATCCACTTCATGGTCCACCCTTGCTTCAGGCCATTCCAGCAAAGCTGGGGCGCCGAATCAAGGCGGTCGCCTGTAGGGGATTGCATATTTTTCCCGCTCGCCTGACATTGGGCGGATGGAATCATGGGATAGCCAGTCGGACGAAGCGCAGGGGTTGCGGCTCGTGCGCGCCTTTTTATCACTGCCGCCCGACAAGAGGGCGGAGGTGCTGGCGTTCGTCGAGGACCTGCTGCTCGCCCACGGCCGGCCTGAAGAGGGCCAGGAGGCTTCTCCGACCTGAGCCGGATTGGCGTTGGGCACGAAGCTAGCGCGCCAGCAGCAATCCCATTGCGATCGCAAACAATACGGCCGTCATGACCACGGCTGCGACGGCGCCGGCGGCGATCCTGGCTTTCTCTCGGCTGGTATAGGGAAGCATGCGACGTGCACTTTACCTCGTGTTGAAGCCCGATCCAATCTGTCGGCAGTAGCCGTCCCGCGCAACGCGCGACGAACATCTGTGTCCGAGCCCCGCCGCGCGGTCAGGCGGTGAGCTTTGCCTGCAAGAACTTCGTGACGCGATCGATCGCGTTTGAGGTCATTGGGTCGGTTTCGGAGGAATCAAAGCCGTGGGCTCTGCCTGGATAGGTCACGCACGGCCTCGGCGCCGACCGACTTGCCAAGCTCTAGAGCGCGTGATGCACAGGCCAAGCACCTGCTTCGCAACATCCTAACGTGTGTGCCGCATCGCGACGCCGTTCGGCTTTCGAGCCGAACAGCGCCGGTTTTACAATCGATCAACATTCTGCCGGTAACCTGCCCCGGCTTGCTTCGCGATCAAGCCGGTCAGGGGTTATGGAGTGGCAAGAAAACACACTGGATAAGCGAGTCGTATTCGAGCGGCCCATCGAGGCGCGCTTGATGGCGATTGATGGCACATGGCAGCGCGCGTGCAAGATTCACGACGTATCGGAATTGAGCGCCAAGCTGGTGATTGACGGCGCTATCAACGACATTGGCCAGAGGGAGTTTTTCCTCGTTCTGTCGCCTACCGGGCTTGCCTATCGGCATTGCGAACTCGCGTGGGTTAACGGCGAATTTGTCGGTGTGCAATTTCTAAACCGTGGAAGAGCGTCGAAGAGAGCTCGGCGCGGCGAAACGTTGGTGACATAGGTTGGGCGCGCAGCGCGCGCATCGATGCCGAAGCTGACGGTACCGGATCTGTTCTTGTCGGCTAAAGCGCTGGTGCCGGCTGAGGGGATTGAAGGGTACATCAAGCGAAGCACGTTGGATTGGGTGATCGTCCGCCCCGGGCGGCTAACAAACAGACCATTCACGGGGAGATATCGGTTCGGTGAGGATGTTGCGGAGAGAACCCTGCTGGCGTCTATCTCACGTGCCGACGTGGCAGATTTTATCGTGAAGCAGTTTACGTGCCAGCTTCAGGTCGATCACCGCTTCGACATACCTCGATCGCCCCAATCACTCGTTCGCATTCCGTGCTGAAGAAAACGCCGACTGCGAAAGAGCGCGCCACGGGCGCGCCCCCTGTTCTTGCGACCATCCTGTGCGGGGCGCAGGTATCAGTGCGTGACCAGCGGACAAGCTGAGTCGGACAACTTCCCGAACGCCTCTTCTCCCGACATGGTCTGAATCAGCTTGTAGTAGTCCCAAGGTTGTTTGGATTCCTCGGGTTTCTTGACCTGCATAATGTACATCTCATGCTCCATCAGGCCGTCGGCGCGGATCTTGCCGCTGCTGGTGAACATGTCGTCGATCTTCATCCTCTTGAGCTCGGCCATGACCTTGTCTGAATCCGTGGTGCCCGCAGCCTTGACAGCATTGAGGTAGGTTAGGGTCGCCGAATAGTAACCCGCCTGATTCATGGTGGGTTCGCGTTTGGTTTTTTCGTAGTAGCGTTTCGCAAAGGCGCGGGTCTTGTCGTTAAGATCCCAGTACCAGCCTGTGGTGAGATAGAGGCCCTGTGCGGTCTTGAGCCCCAGACTGTGGATGTCGCTGATGAAGGCCAGCAATGCTGCCGGCTTCATCGTCTTGGCAATGCCGAACTCGTCGGCGGCCTTGATCGAGTTGGTGAAGTCATTGCCGGCGTTGGCCAGTCCCAGGACCTGGGCCCCCGCGTTTTGGGCCTGGAGAAGATAGCTCGAGAAGTCGGACGTGGAGAGCGGAACGCGCACCGCACCGATCACCTTACCGCCATTCGCTTCGACCACCTTCGAGGCGGCCTCCTGCAATTGGGTGCCGAAGGCGTAGTCGGCCGTAAGGAAGAACCAGGTCTTGCCGCCCTGGTTCACCATGGTCTTGGCGGTGCCATTGCCGAGCGCGGTCGTATCGTAGACGTAGTGCACGGTGTAAGGTGTGCAGTCCTTGCCGGTCAGCGACGCGCCGGCAGCACCGATAGCGATGAACGGAATCTTCTTCTCCTTGGCTACATTGTTCATCGCCAGGCTCACTCCGGTGTTCGATCCGCCCAGAACCATGGTGATGCCGTCGCGGTCAGCCCATTCGCGAAATTTCTGGGCTCCAGCGTCGGGCTTGTTCTGGTGATCGGACACCATGAATTCGATCTTGCTGCCGAGCACGCTCCCGCCAAAATCTTCGATAGCCATCTTAGCCGCCTCGACGCCGCCGGGACCGATCACGTCGGCATAGAGGCCGGACATGTCGTCGATGTCGCCGATCACGACTTTGTTTTCGGCTGCGTACGCACCTGTCGCCGCCATGGACGCTAGAAGCAGCCAAGGTATTGTCTTTACCGCAATGAATCTCATCTGGAGCGTTCCTCATCTTGCTTGGAGTTCGGCGCGACGTTAGAAAGACGATGCGTCAGCTCCAATTGGTCTTTCGTCGACGATAGAAGGCGAACGCCGGCCGATAATTTCTTGCGTGCCATAAATGCCCGTTGCCGGCGCGGGCGCTGAGATCAGTTGCAGAAAGCGCGCCATTCTTGGCGACCCTTCATGCAAAGCACGCCTCGTAGCGAGCTTCGAAAACGGCCTCGGCGTGGCGGTACTGCCAATCGTGAGACCGGCTACGACAGCTGGCGCTCAAAAGCCCGCGACGATGTTCAAACAACCCGCGCTCGCGCCGTCTCCGCAACCCCGACCAGCTCCGACGGCCCGAGCGCCACCAGCAGAGCACGCCGATCAAAGGGGGCCCTTTTGGATGCCGATTAGGGGGTGCCAGTCGAACGCCGATTGAGACGCTGGCGGTTCCGGTTTGGCATATCTATCGAAATTCGTCTTTTCCGACCCGTAACGCGCCAGAGCCAGACGGCCGAGACAGTTTGGTCCGCTTTTCAGCGCGCCTGACGTTCGACCATATCCACTATTGGCCAATTTTGCTGCGAAAGGCGGTCGTGGCACGCCGTACCGAGGATCATTTGGTGCAGAGTTCTGGTGTGGACGATCGGCGCTGCCGTTCATCCCGCCCGTCGATCGATCCGTCCGGTCAACTGCGCAACTGGCACTCCGCTCCGCCCAGCCTAGGGCAGGGACACTTGGCTTTTGCCCCTCATCGTCAGGGCCGCACTGCTCCGGGCCATCGGGCCTTTAGCCAATGTGAAGGCGACGCACTCCTGGACGTGAAGGACGAGCACATCTTTGGCGGTCCGGACGTCGCGCTTGAGGGCGCATTCAAGCAGCGCGCGATGCTCACGCGCGGTAACCTCACCGCGAAAGACGACCGCGATGAGCAGGTAACGCAGATATTTGTCGAAGACCGCCGAATGGGTCTCGAGCAGCACCTTCGAACCGCAAGCCGAGAGCAGTGCATGGTGGAACTCGAAATCGTAGCGTTTCCAGGCGTCCGCCCCCGCGCGGTTGCCGGATAGCATGCGGCTTTCGACCAGAGAAAGCTTGTGATGAGCCGCGACCACCCGGCCTTCCCAGTCCATGTCGCCGGCCGCGAACGATTCCTCCAGCGCATGGATTTCCAGAAGCTGGCGCAGGTTCGCCACTTCCTTGAAGTTCTGGACGGAAATGGGCGCCACCTCGAAACCACGCGCGCCCTCGGCGACGATGAGGCCCTCAGAGGTGAGCCGGTTCAGGAGTTCGCGCAGTGTGCTGATGCTGACGCCGTAGGTCTCCTTCAGGCCATCGAGCCGCAGCCGCTGCGACGGCTGCAGGACTCCACTTACGATGTCGTCCCGAATGCGGCGATAGGCCTTTTGGCCCGCCGTCTCAACAATGCTCCGATGATCCTCAGTCCACATGTTTCACCTGACGATCGCGCGTCTATCTGACGATTTCATTTTTGCGTATTGAAGTCGTCTCCGCAAGAGCGAATAGTTTTCGCAGGATGGACGCTAAAAGTGCCACCGCCGGGAGGATAGCAATGACAACGACCTATTCACGCCGCAGCGTTCTCGCTGCCGGCGCGTCACTATTGGCCACAGCAACGATGGCGCCGCGGACCGCACACGCCGCGACCAAGCTGCGCTTCAGCTCCGCGTTCACCGAGACCGACCTGAGGGCGCAGGCCTACAAAGACTTCGCCGCGGCGATCAAGGACGAGTTCGAATTCGAGCCGTATTGGGGCAACACTCTGTTCAAGCAGGGCGCCGAGCTGGTCGCGCTCCAGCGTGACAACCTCGATCTCTGCAATCTCGCGCCTGCCGACATCTCGAAGCAGATTCCCGCCTGGTCGCTGCTGACTTCGGCGTTCCTGTTCCGCGATGCCGACCACATGACGAAGACGTTCAAGAGCGACGTCGGCAAGAGCTTCATCACGATGGCGAAGGACCAACTCGGCATCCAGGTCATCACACCCATCTACTTCGGCTCGCGCAGTATCAACCTGAAGCCCGCCAAGGAGATCAAGACGCCAGCCGATATGGCCGGCATCAAGCTGCGCATGCCGCCCGGCGAATTCTGGCAGTTCCTCGGCGAGTCACTCGGCGCCAACCCGACGCCGGTGGCGTATGCCGAGCTCTATACGGCGCTCCAGACGGGCACCGTCGACGGCCAGGACAATCCGGTCGTCGCCTCGAAGCTGATGAAGTTCGACGAGGTGACGACGCAGTTCGTGCTGACGAAGCACGTCATCGCCTACGATGTGATGGTGATCCGCTCCAAGATCTGGGACACCATGAAACCGGAGCAACAGGCCAAGTTCCAGGCCGCGGCGGACAAGATCTCGGCGGAGAACATCAAGCGCTTCGACTCGCAGGAGGCCGAGACGCTCGATTATTTCAAGAAGGAAGGCAAGAAGGTCTATACGCCGGACGTCGCCTCGTTCCGATCGTTTGCGCAGAAGAAGTACATCGATCGCTACGGCAAGGACTGGCCCAAGGGTGCGCTCGATGCGATCAACGCCATCACCTGATGCCTGCCCTTCGCGGAAGCGCGCGCCCGGCGTTCGGCAGCCGGTCGCGCGCCCGAGCAATCTCGCCTGACGCGCGATGCCCGGGAGATCGCCGATGCATGCCCGTCTCATCGCCGTCGCACACTGGCTCCGCCGTCGCGCCGAAAACGTCGCCGTCGCGCTGCTGGCGGTCATGTTCGGCGCCTTCATCCTGCAGATCTTCTTTCGTTACGTGCTCGGCAATCCGCTCGGCTGGTCGGAAGAGCTCATCATCGCCACCTGGTTATGGACGGTGCTTTGGGGCGCCGCGTTCACGCTGGGCGAGTCCGAGGAGATCCGCTTCGACATCATCTACTCACAAATTTCGGAACGGACGCGCCGCGTCTTCACGGTCATCACCGGATTGGCTCTTGTGCTGCTCTATGGCATCTCGCTGCCGGCGGCCTACAATTACGTCAGCTTCATGAAGGTCGAGCACTCTGCGTACCTGCGCGTGCCGCTGAACTGGATGTACTCGGTCTTTATCATCTTCATGGTTGCCTGCATTGCCCGCTATGGGTGGCTCACTTGGCGGGCTGTCCGCGGCGACAAGTCGCCCGAAACCGATCCGGCGAAGATCGGGGAGTGATCATGGTGATCTCGCCCTTCGCCCTCTGCATCGTCAGCATCGTCCTACTTGGCGCGCTCGGCCTGCCGATCGGGCATGCGATGATCGTGTCGTCCGTCTTGTACCTTCTGCTCAGCGGTCTCGACCTCGGCACCGCCGCCGAACAGATCCTCAATGGGCTGTTCAATAGCTACGTACTGCTCGCCATCCCGCTATTCATCCTGGCCGCCGATCTGATGAACGTCGGCAGCCTGACCGACCGGCTGCTGCGCTTCTGCCTGGTTCTGGTCGGGCGCTTCCGCGGCGGGCTCGGCCACGTCAACGTCGTCTCCAACATGATCTTTGCGGGCATGTCCGGCTCCGCGATCGCCGACGCGGTTGGCATCGGCCGCATTATCATCGGCATGATGACCAAGGACAATCGCTATCCCGTGGCCTACGCGGCGGCGATCACCGCTTCCGCCGCCATCATCGGTCCGATCATCCCGCCGTCGATCCCGATGGTGGTGTATGCGCTCGTCTCCGACACCTCGATCGGCTATCTCTTTCTCGGCGGCTTCGTGCCGGGCATCTTGCTCGGTCTCGGTTTCATGATCATGAACTCGATCATCGCGCGGCGGCGGAATTATCCGGTGGAGCCGGCTATCCCGCTCAGCGAGATGCCGCGCATCACGATGCGCGCCTTCCCGGCGCTGATGCTGCCGGTGATCCTGCTGTTCGGCATTTACGGCGGCGTCATGACACCGACCGAAGGCGCCGCGGCGGCCGCCTTCTATGCGCTGATCGCCTCCACGGTGCTCTATCGCGCCGTCACCTGGAAGCAGCTCTATGAGGCGGTCCTGACGAGCAGCAAGGCGACCGCCTCGATCGGCATGCTGATCGCCGGCGCCATGATCTTCAACTATGTGGTCACCATCGAGAACATCCCCGCCTCGCTGGCGCGCTTGCTGCATGGCCACGACATGAGCGCACCGGTTTTCCTGCTGGTGGTGAATATCCTTCTCCTGATCCTCGGCTGCCTGCTTGAGGGTACGACGATCCTGCTCATCATCGTGCCGATCTTCATCCCGACGGCGAAGCTGCTCGGCATAGACCTCGTGCAGTTCGGCGTCGTGGTCGTCGTCAACATCATGATCGGGCTTCTGACGCCGCCCTATGGTCTTTTGCTGTTCGTGCTCGCCAACATGACGCGGCAGCCGCTTGGGGCCATTGTGCGCGAGGCCGTGCCCTTCATCCTGATGTCTCTCGTCGTACTTGCCATGATCACTTTCATTCCCGATGCCGTGCTCTTGCTGCCGCGGCTGTTCGGCTACAAGGGCTGAAACCATGCAGAACGCGATTTATGTGCTCAACGGACCTAACCTGAACCGGCTCGGCAAGCGCGAACCGGAGATCTACGGCCGCACGACCCTCGCCGAAATCGAGTCGATGTGCCGCAACGAAGGCGGCAGCCGCGCGCTCGAATTTCGCCAGACCAATCACGAAGGTCAGATGATCGAGTGGATCCACGAGGCGACCGATGATGGCGCCGCCGGCATCATCATCAACCCCGCGGGATGGACGTTCACCTCGATCGCGCTGATGGACGCGCTGAAGATGTTCCCCGGGCCGATCATCGAGCTGCATATCTCCAATATCCACCGGCGCGAAAGCGTCTATCACAACTCGCTGGTATCCAAGGTCGCGACCTCGGTGATCGCCGGGCTCGGTGCGAATGGCTATCGCACGGCTGTCGCAGCGATGAAGGAGATGCTGGTCTGAGCCGTCGGCCGCCACGATGCCGGGCTTATTGCAGAGTTTTGAGGAGGAGCGGACATGCCGCTTAAAGGCAGAGCCTTCATGGCGATCTGGCACGATATCGAAGCCAGCGGCGAGGCGGAATACAGCGACTGGCATACGCGCCAGCACATGCCGGAGCGGCTCGGGGTTCCCGGCTTTCTGGCCGGCCGGCGCGGCGTCGACTGGGACTTGGCCCATCAGCGCTGGTTCACGCTCTACGAGACGCGCACGCTTGAAGTCCTGAGCTCAGACGGATATCGCGCGCGGCTCAACAACCCGACGCCCTGGAGCAACCGTGTCCAGCCGAATTTCCGGAACTTCGCGCGCTCGGCGTGCGTCCTGTCGGCCAGCACTGGACGCGGTTTCGGCGGCGCCATGGCCACCATCAGGCTCAACACGCGTGAAGCTGAACTGGCTGGGTTCGAGGCGGCCGCCGACCGTCTGGCGCATCGGATCGCTCTCCTCGATGGCGTGTGTGGCGCGCATCTGGGCGTGGCCGCCCCGCAGACCACACGCGTCAAGACCCGGGAAAGCGAACTGCGCGCCTCGACCGGCGAGGACGTCTTCGATGCGGTGGTGCTCGTGGACGGCGTCGGCCGCCGTGAGTTGAGGCGGGTTTTGCCCGACGTTCAAAAGCTCCTCGATGCAGCATTGACCATCACGTCGCATCTGGCTGGGATCTACGATCTCGCTTATCTCCTGACGGCAGAGGACGTCGCGTGAAGATCGTCGATGGCGCGACGAGGGTGCTCGGGATCTTCGGCGATCCGATCGCGCAGGGCGCGCGCTCCGGAGGTTTGGAGTGCGCTCGTCCGCGCCAATGGCGTCAATGCGCTCTGCATCCCCTTCCACGGCCGCGGCCGCATGCGGCTGCCACGTGCAGTCGGGAACGGTGATGATGGATCAACAACTCGTGGCCATGCAGACATTTCTCGGATTCGAGAACGGCGACTACACGCCTGCCGCGGTTCGCCGCGCCTACGGCGAGGAGACGATTTGAACGCGCGATTGGCCCGATGCAACCGTCGCTGCCGATCATGCCGAGGGGCCAGGCAATGGAAGGCCGTGATTAATGCCGCCGCACCGGGAACAGCCGTGGGACCTCGAGAGTGATCTTCTTGTTGTCGGGGCTGGTGCCGCAGGGATGACTGCGGCGCTGGTCGGCGCGCTCGAAGGGCTCAAGGTCGTGCTCTGCGAAAAGTCGGACATGGTGGGTGGCACCACCGCGTTTTCGGCAGGCAGCGTCTGGATTCCGGGCAGCAGCCAGAGTCGGAGCGCAGGCACACCGGATACGACCGAAGCCGCCAGGACCTACCTCGGTGCGATACTTGGCGAACATGCGAACGACGCCCGGCTGGACTTCTACCTCAGGATGGCTCCGCGCGCGCTCGACGACCTCGAGGCACGAACCAGCCTCCGATTTGCCGCGCCGCCGGTCCATCCCGACTACAAGGCGCTGCCGGGCGCCGCCGTCGGCGGCAGGGCGCTCGCGGCCATGGCTTTCGACGGTCGCAAGCTCGGCGCCGACTTCGACCGGCTGAGGCCACCGCGACGCGAGTTCATGGTCCTCGGCGGCATGATGGTGGGAAAGACTGATGTAGAGCCGCTGCTGCATCCGCTTCGATCATGGAGCAATTTCACCCACGCATTCCGGCTCCTGTGGCGACAATCCCTGGACCGCATTCGCTACCCGCGGGGAACGCGGCTGGTGATGGGCAATGCGCTGGCCGGCCGGCTGTTCTACGATCTGCGCAGAACGGGTGTCGACGTGCGGTTCGATACCGCCCTGCAGAAGTTGGTTGTCAAAGACGGCCGCGTGACCGGCGCGATGTTCACGAGTCGTGACGGCACCCTCTCCATCGATGCAAGCAAGGGCGTCGTACTGGCGACGGGCGGCATAGGGTGGGGCGCGGGGCTGCGCGCACGGCTGCTGCCGCCTGAGGCGCAGCGCTTTTCGATGGCGCCGCCATCCATTACCGGCGACGGGCTTTCGGCGGCGGAAGCAGTTGGCGGCGAGATCATCTCAGATCTGGAGAGCCCCGCTCTGTGGATGCCGAGCTCGGTCATGCGGCAGGCGGACGGGCATCTTTCGGTCTTCCCGCACATTATCCTCGATCGGGCAAAACCGGGGCTTGTTGCCGTGAACGGCGCCGGCCGGCGTTTCGTCAACGAGGCCGACTCCTATCACGACTTCGTCGTAGCCATGCTGCGGGCCGACGGCAACACATCCGGAGTGCCGTCCTTTCTGATTTGCGACGGGCGCTTTATTCGCGACTACGGGCTGGGGCTCATCCACCCCGGAACGCGCAATCTCAACACCTTCATCAACGCCGGTTATCTCCGCGAATCCGATACGGTCGAAGGGCTGGCACAGGCGATCGGCACCGATCCGGCCGAACTTCGCGCCAGCATCCAGCGCTATAACCACTACGCAGAGAGCGGCGTGGACGAAGAGTTCGGCCGCGGCGAGAGCGAGTTGAACCGGTTCAATGGTGACCCGTCGAACAAGCCGAACCCGTGCCTGCGCAGCATCGGGCCCGGTCCTTATTACGCTCTGGCGGTTTGGCCATCCGATCTCGCCAGCAGCGCGGGCCTGCGGACGGATGTGCAGGGGCGTGTGCTCTTGAGCGATGGCGAGCCGCTGGGCGGGCTCTATGCCGCGGGAAATGATGCCGCCTCGATTTTTCGCGGGACCTATCCTGGACCGGGAGCCATGTTGGGACCAGCGATCGTATTCGGGTGGTGTGCCGCAATGGAGGCCGCGGGGGCGCTGAACCGACGCCGGTGGTTATGACCGCATTGGCTGCGCTGCTGGGTTTCATTTCCCTCACGCATTCCATCTTTTCGCGGCGATGGTCTATAGGCTGATCGGCGGCACCGCGCTGATCGGGCGTCTCACTCGCCAGATGTCTTGCGGTGGCCGATATCTTCGCTCGCTGCTTCTTCGTCGCTGCGATTGTCGCGCGATTGCATCGACGTTCGCGCCATGGAGTTAACCTAGGTTAATCGCGCGCTTTCTCCCGCCGCTCTTCAGACCCATTTCAGCCAAATCATTATTGGTTGTTCTTATCGGGGCAGGACCCTCCAACCCAGAGTCCTGCAATGATCAAGCAAGTTGTTTCCGCGTGTCTCGCTATTGCCGCCAGCTCCATTGCCGCGGAAGCGCGGCCCTCTCGGAATCTTCAAGCGCCGGAGTGCAACGTCACCATGCCCTGCGATTTCTCGTATGCGCAGCCGCGCCGCGGGCGGGCTCAGAGGCCGTCATTGCAGGCCTATGGCGCGACACAGATGTCGGTGACCAATGCGGGTTACACCGCCACGACGATCAGCGTCTCCGGCGAGCGCGTCATCGGAGGCCGGCCCGCCGGTTGCCCGTCGTCGTTCTGTGGCTGCGGCGCCGCGCTGCACGTGTTCGGCCATGTCGTGCCGGAATTGAATCTGGCATCCAACTGGCTGCGCTTTCCACGCGCCGCGCCGGCGCCAGGAATGGTCGCGGCGCGACGGGGTCATGTCTTTGTTCTCGAGCAGTCTCTCGGTGGCGACATGTGGATGGCGTATGACGCCAACTCGGGCGGTCACGCCACACGCATGCACGCGCGTTCGCTGCGAGGCTACACCATCGTCAACCCGCGCGGCTGAGGAAACGGCGAGGTGCTCGGCCTCCATCACACCCGCAGCACCTTGCCCGGATTCATGATGTTCTTCGGATCGAGCGCGCGCTTGATGGTGCGCATGATGTCGAGCTCGGTCTTCGAGCGGTAGTGGCTGAGCTCGTCGAGCTTTTCGATCCCGATGCCGTGCTCCGCCGAGATCGAGCCGCCCATGGAGGTGATGAGGTCGTTCACGGCGCGCGTGATGGCGGCGGTGTATTGGTTCAGCGTCTGCTGATCCATGCCGATCGGTCCCATGAACGAGAAATGCAGATTGCCGTCGCCGATATGCCCGAGCGGATAGGGGCGAATGCTCGGGAGAATGTCGAGCACGGCCTTTAGCCCCTTATCGATGAACTCGGGAATCCTGGAGATCGCCACCGACACATCGTAGCTGATCCCCGGACCCTCGGCGCGGGAGGCCTCGGCCATGGCTTCCCGGATGCGCCACATGTTTCGGGATTGACTGACCGTCTGCGCGATCACCGCGTCGAGCACGCGACCGGCTCCGAGTTGATCGGCGAGAAACTGCTCCAGCTTCTCCGACATGCCGTCGGCGCCGTCCTGCCGTGGACGCGAGGACGACCATTCAAGCAGCAGGTACCATGGCGTCTCCGCCCTGAGCGGATCCTGGACCCCGGGAATGTGACGCATCACGAGGTCGACGGCCGCGCGGCTCAGCAGCTCGCAGGACCCGACATTGTCCTCGGATGCCGCATGCGCTTCGGAGAGGATCTCCAGCGCCGCGCGCGGATCGCGAACGGCCAGCCACGCCGTGCAGACATCCTTGGGCGCCGGCCACAGCTTGAGCACCGCCTTGGTGATAATGCCGAGCGTGCCTTCGGCGCCCATGAAGAGGTGCTTGAGGTCGTAGCCGGTGTTGTCCTTCTTCAACGCGCGCAATCCGTTCCAGATATCGCCATTGGGGAGCACGACTTCGAGCCCGAGTACGAGATTGCGGGCATTGCCATAGCGCAGCACCTGCACGCCGCCAGCGTTGGTCGAGAGGTTGCCGCCGATCATGCAGGATCCCTGGGCACCGAGGCTGAGCGGCAGGAACCTGTCATGACTAGACGCGGTCTCCTGAAGCGTTTCCAGCACACAGCCGGCCTCGACCGTCATGGCATAGCCGACGGGATCGACGTCGAGCACGCGATTCATCCGACCGAGCGACAGCACGATGCCGGTGTGCGCGGGCCAGGGCGTGGCCCCGCCCATCAGCCCGGTGTTGCCGCCCTGCGGCACGATCGCGATGCCGTGCTCATGGCAGAGCCGGACGACATCAGAGACTTCCTCGGTGCTGCCAGGACGAACGACAGCCCCGGCGCTGCCAAACAGCAGGCCGCGCCAGTCCGTCACGAACGGCTGCATGCCGTGCTCGTCCTCGATAAGACCCTTCTCGCCCACGATCGCGCGCAACGCATCGTGCATCTCTGCGGTCAAGGGAACGGTCGGAATTGCGGGGACGGGCGACGGGAAGGCAGTCGGCATGTGTTTCCTGGGGCGCATCTTGATGTGCACTGCGCGCGCGAAGCGCTTGAGGCTGTATTGTTCACGTTTAGGCCGCGAAAGTCTAACGGCGCGGCTGACCAAACCGGCGCCGATTCACCGGAAACGTTCTCATGTGAGCAGCATCCGGCGATTCCAGGCGGTGAGTCCCGCGAATGGTTTGCTGAACCATTCAGCGTTGGTTGACGGCTCGGTGAGCCGTCGCGTGCAACGAGCCGACGGTCTTTGCGGCGGATGCTTTGCCGAGATTTGGGAGTGCCAATCCGACGGGCGAGGTACGAATGTTGTGCCCTACGGACTTCATTATCGGAGTGTAGCCCCGTGTATCCCTGAAGACTAGATGCGGCGGGCGGATGAAAAAAGCGGGGCTACATTTTCCGGCTAAGCCATTGTAAACACTGGTGCCGGCTGAGGGGATTGAACCCCCGACCTTCGGTTTACAAAACCGCTGCTCTACCGCTGAGCTAAGCCGGCAACGCTTCGAGGAAGCGGGCAGGGGCCGCGCCGGGCTGCCCGCCCGCGCGTCGCAATACCAGACCTGCTTGGAAAGTGCCAGAACCCGCGATCAGCGTGGCGGCATGAATCAGGCGGCCCGGAGGCCGCCTGATTCCGTCCGAATGCGAACGTTTACTGGCAGATGTGGCGGCGGCCGTCGTCGCCCTTGAACCAGGTGCCGGGCGTGCAGACGAAACCGTTGCGCTGAGCGTAGCTGCGGTTGTCCCAACCGCGATTATAGGAATTGTCGTAGGCGTAGCTATTGTCCATGGCCCGGAACGGAGCGGTGGCGATCGCTCCGGCCGTGCCGATAGCTGCGCCCGCAACGTCACCCGCGACGTCGGTCGGCCAGAAGCCGGTATGGGTTCTGTTCCAATCGTTATAGTCGCCACGGTTCTGGCGATAGCTCACGCGGTGATGGCGATAACCGCTGCTGGTGTAGGGATTGCCGGGTCCGAAATTCTGGCAATTGGCGTTGGGGAATTGCGCCTCGCAGCGGCCCGGATTGCCCACGACCCCCTGGGCCATGGCGGAGCCGGTCAACATGGTCGCTGCGACAGCGGCGGCGCCGAGAAGCTTCATCTTCGTCATCGTCGTCTCCGATCTGATTGCGGTTCGGGCTAAACGTCGAAGACGCGAGACGTTCCGCTGAAACAGGGATGAATTCCCGCGCCGGCGGTCAAACGGATGTGAGCGCGTCCAAGGGTTCCGCCGTTAACGCTTCACTAGTGCGCTTGAGAGCATTTGAGCTGCTATCGCCCCTTGCGCATTAGGCTTACCGGCATTTGGTCAAGCGGCTTTAACCCTCTCTGCGTCGCGATCGGATAGTTCTGTTCCGGACAACCGGAACCCTTCCATGCGCGCTCTGGCGCTTACGGCCTTTCTGATCGGACTGCCCGCGACGGCTTTCGCCGGTGGCGGCTTCGATATCGTCGTGCCCGGCCGTCCCGGCGTTCCCATCATCATCAATGGCATCGACGCATCCTATACCGTCGTCGAAGGCGTCTGGGGCCTGGGCAAGAACGTCCAGGTGCAGCCCACGATCTATGGCGGGCGCTATATCGCCGAGCGGCAGCCTTCCGATGTCGGCCACTATTATCCGAGCATGGGTTTGCAGCCCGGCTATGGCCGGCTCGAGGTCGAGCCGCCCGCGAAACGCAAATTGCCGCAGCCGGCCGAGAGCTATCACCAGAGCTGGGGCGCGCATTCCGCGCCGCTACCGGCGCAGATGGATGTCCCCATCAACCCGCCGCCGGTGATCCTTGCACCCGAGATCAACGTCGATCCGCAGCACCATCGGCGACGGCCACGTGCCGAGGGGCCCGCCAAGCTGCCCGATCACGACGAGCCACGCGGTTAACAAACGTCAAATCCAACGAAACGGAAATCAACAGGAGAGAGTAATGCGTCAGATGATTTCGGGACTGGTCGCGGCGGCTGCCGTGATGATCGCAGGGGCCGCGCCGGCCATGGCCTGCGGGTTCAATCCGTGCCAGCCGGTTGCGCCGGTCTATTCCGGCTGTAACACCGGCTGCGGCGGCTACGGCGTTGGTTATGGCTATGAGCGCCTCGCCGAGCCGACGAGCCAGTACTATTATGTCAATCAGGGCCCGACCTATACCGGCCCGGGCTCGTTCGCGCCGTACCCGACCTATCGTGAGGATGCGGTCGTTGCGCCCGCTGAGTACGGCTATGGCCGCGGTTACGGCTACGGCTATCGCGGCGCTGCCGCGGTCGAAGGGCCGGCAGCCTATCCCTATCGCCGGTCGTATTATCGTCCGCATCGCTATGGCTACGGTCCGCGCTACAGCTACCTGCCGCGTCCGCATTACGGCTATGGCCCGCGTTATGGCTACGCGCCCCGCCACGTTCCGTACTATGGCGGCCATCGCGTGCTGCGCCGCTATTACTGATCGCCTGATCGGTTGAGTTGAGTTCGGAAACGCCCGTTCGCATCACGCGGACGGGCGTTTTGCTTTGCTATCGCTTCATCAGTCCGAGCCGGCTCGCGCCGACATAGAGCGAAAGCACGGCGGCGTTGGACACGTTGAGGCTCTTGATCTCGCCGGGCAGGTCGAGCCGCGCGACGACGCTGCATGTGTCGCGCGTCAATTGCCGCAGACCCTTGCCTTCAGCTCCCAGAACCAGCGCGAGCGGCTCGCGTAGCGCGACGTCGCTGAGGTCTTCGCTGCCTTCGCTGTCCAGGCCGACGGTCTGGAAGCCGCTGTCGTTCAGCTCGTTCAGCGCGCGGGCGAGGTTCTGCACGGTGATCATCGGCACGAGCTCGAGCGCGCCGGAGGCGGCTTTTGCCAGCACGCCGGTCGCTTCGGGACTGTGGCGGGCGGTGGTGACGATCGCCTTGACCGCAAACGCCGCGGCCGAGCGCAGGATCGCCCCGACATTGTGCGGATCGGTGATCTGATCCAGCACCAGCACCATGCCTTCCTGCGCCAACGTCTCGATGTCAGGCGAGGGCAGGGGATCGGCCTCGGCAAGCAGGCCCTGGTGCACGGCATCGGGTGACAGCAGCCGGTCGATCTCCTGCGGCCGGACGATCTCCGGCGCGATACGGGTCTCGATGTTTTCATCCGCCAGACGGCGGGCGGCGTTCTCGGTCAGCGTCAGCTTGCGGATTTGCCGCTGCGGGTTGGCAAGCGCCATGGTGACGGTGTGCCAACCATAGAGGATGACGGGCCCGTCGGGATGCGAATCGCGGTCGCGCCAAGCCGGCCGGCCGGTCGATTTTCCCGGTCGGTTGAAGGGCTTAGCCCCGCCCCGGGGGCCCTTGGGGATGAATTTTCGATCCTTCATGGGCTCGCTTGTGTCATGGGTCTCGGAATATGGCAATTTGGGCGTCCAAGGCGGCGATTTTAGCTGTTCGCCTTGGTTGACTTTGCCCCACCGCTTCCCCCATAAACGCGCCCGACCGCCACCCCTACATCCGGGCTGTCGCGGTTTTCACGTCTCCATGGCCGTCTTCGGTCCGCCGGCAAGGTCCGGCCCGATTGTGCTGCCGTCGAGCGGGGGAGTGTCCCGAGTGGCAAAGGGAGCTGACTGTAAATCAGCCGCCTTATGGCTTCGCAGGTTCGAGTCCTGCCTCCCCCACCATCCTTCGCTCGCTTCGCGAGCTACGGCTGGGCAAGCCGACCCACCCGCTCAACCCACCATCTCCCGCACCATTGGCACTACCTTCCGCCCGTAAAGCTCGATGCTCCGCATCAGCTTCTCGTGCGGCAGCGGGCCCGCCGAATATTTCAGTTGAAACCGCGAAATCCCGAGCGCCTTCGCCGTCTTGGCGATCTTGCGCGCGACCGTCTCGGGCGAACCGACATAGAGCGAGCCGTGCTCGGCTTCGCTGACGAACTCGTCGCGGCCCATCGGCGGCCAGCCGCGCTCCTTGCCGATGCGGTCGCGCATGGCCTTGTAGTCCGGCCATAGCTCTTCGCGTGCCTGTGCGTCGGTGTCCGCGACATAGCCGGGCGAGTGCACGCCGATCGGTTGTGCGGGCCGGCCGAATTCCTTGAAGGCACGGTGATAGAGATCGACATAGGGCGCAAAGCGCGTGGGATCGCCGCCGATGATGGCGAGCATCAGAGGCAGGTCGTAATGCGCGGCGCGCACCACCGATTGCGGGCTGCCGCCGACGCCGATCCAGGTTTTGAGCGGGCCATTCTCGACCGGGGGATAGACCAGCTGGTCTTTCAACGGCGGGCGCAGCTTGCCCTCCCATGTCACCGGCTGCTGCGACAACAGTGCCGCGAACAGGTCGAGCTTCTCCTCGAACAGCGCCTCGTAGGCCCGCAGGTCGAAGCCGAACAGCGGAAATGATTCCGTGAACGAGCCGCGGCCGAGGATCACCTCGGCGCGCCCGTTCGACAGCGCGTCCAGCGTGGCAAAGCGCTGGAAGACGCGGATCGGATCGTCGGAGCTCAACACCGTTACGGCCGAGCCGAGATGGATGCGTCTGGTGCGCGCGGCAATTGCGGCCAGCACGGTCTCGGGCGATGAGATCGCGAAATCGGCGCGGTGATGTTCGCCAAGCCCAATGAAATCGAGCCCGAGCTCGTCGGCCAGCACCGCTTCGTCGACGACGTTGCGGATCACCTGCGCATGCGCAAGCATGGCGCCCGATGCATCCCTGGTGACATCGCCAAAGGTATCTAGTCCGAATTCGAGCGGTGCGGTCATCGATCAGGTCTCTGTGGGGAAGATGGGCGAGAGGTAGTAGGTGACTGCTGCCTCACAAGGCCGACATTCGGAAATGCTCGGTTTCTGTTTGCCGACCTACCGCCACATCCCCCGCATCCGTGCGCCGATATCGACCTTGGGGCCCTGCGCCGCGGTGCGGGCGGCGCCTGCGGCGGCCTTCGGCCATGCGGTGCGCTCGAACAGATGGACCACCTGCTCCGGGATGAAGCGGGTGCGCGAGGCGTAGACGTGGCGGTCGCCCCTCGCGGCCTGGCCGTGAACGAAGAAGCGCTGCGGCACGACGAGGTGCAGATCGTCCTTGGCGCGGGTCATTGCGACATAGAGTAGCCGCCGCTCTTCCTCCAGCTCGGCGCTGGTGCCGGCGCCGAGATCCGAGGGCATGCAGCCGTCGACGACGTTGAGCACGAACAGCGATTTCCACTCCTGCCCCTTGGCGGAGTGGATGGTGGAGAGGATCAGATAGTCCTCGTCGCGCAAGGGTGCCCCGGATTTGTCGCTGGTCGCATCCGGCGGATCAAGCGTGAGCTCGGTCAGGAATTTTTCGCGCGAGGCATAGCCGCTTGCGATCTGCTCGAGCTGCATCAGATCGGCGCGGCGCGTTTCGGAATCCTCGTGGAGGCGATCGAGATGCGGCTCGTACCACAGCCGCACACGCTCGAGATCGGCCGGCCATTCCGAATAGCGGAGGTTTTCGACCGTGCGGGCGAAGTCGGTCCAGTCCGCGCCGGTGCGCGGCGGCGCCGGCAGCTGGCTGAGCGCGGCAATCGGATCGGGGCTCTCGGCCATCTGGTCGAGCACGCGTTGCGCAGTCGCGGGGCCAATGCCCGGCAACAGATGCAGGATGCGAAAGCCTGCGACGCGGTCGCGCGGATTTTCGGCGAAGCGCAGCAGCGCCAGCACGTCCTTGACGTGCGCGGCGTCGAGGAATTTCAGCCCGCCGAATTTCACAAAGGGGATGTTGCGGCGGGTCAGCTCGATCTCCAGCGGCCCCGAATGCGACGACGTCCGGAACAGCACCGCCTGGTGTTTGAGCAGCGCGCCTTGCTCGCGGTTGGCCAGCACTTCGTCGACGATGTAGCGGGCCTGGTCGGCCTCGTCGTGCACGGTCACGAGCTGCGGCTTTTGCGAGGAGGCGCGGTCGGTCCAGAGATTCTTGGTGAAGCGCTCGCGCGCCAGCCCGATCACGCCGTTGGCCGCCGCCAGCACGGGTTGCGTCGAGCGGTAGTTGCGGTCGAGCGTGATGATGTCCGCGCGCGGCGAAAAGCTTTGCGGGAAGTCCAGGATGTTGCGCACGGTGGCCGCGCGGAACGAGTAGATCGACTGCGCGTCATCGCCGACCACGGTAAGGCCGCGTCCATCCGGCTTCAGCGCCAGCAGGATCGAGGATTGCAGGCGGTTGGTGTCCTGGTATTCGTCGACCAGCACGTGATCGAAGCGACCGCCGATCTCTTCGGCGATCAGCGCGTCGCTCATCATCTGCGACCAGTAGAGCAGGAGGTCGTCGTAATCGAGCACGTGCTGGGCCTGCTTGGCCTCGACATAGGCCGCGAACAGGCCCTTCAGCTCGGCCGCCCAGCCCGCACACCAGGGATAGTGCTGGCCGAGCACCTTCTCGATCTCCATCTCGGCATTGACGCAGCGCGAGTAGATCGCAAGACAGGTGCCCTTGGCCGGAAAGCGGCTCTCGGTCTTCGACAGGCCGCGCTCGTGCCGGACCAGGTTGATCAGGTCGGCGGAATCCTCACGATCGTGGATGGTGAAGGCGGGGTCGACGCCGATCCGCTCGGCATATTCGCGCAACAGCCGCGCGCCGATGCCGTGGAAGGTGCCCGCCCAGGTGAGTGCGTCGCGCATGATCGCGGCATTGTTTTCGCCGAGCACTTTGCGGGCGATGCGCTCGACCCGGCCGGCCATTTCAGCCGCCGCGCGGCGCGAAAACGTCATCAGCAGGATGCGGCGCGGATCGCCGCCCGCAACGATCAGATGTGCGACGCGGTGGGCCAGCGTGTTGGTCTTGCCGGAGCCCGCGCCTGCAATGACGAGCAGAGGCCCGCCCACGGTCGCGCCATCGGCCACGCCGTGCTCCACGGCGCGGCGCTGCTCCGCATTGAGCGTGTCCAGATATGACGCCACGAATCGCCCCGGTGAAACGGCGAGGGTCGGCGATTTGCTTGCGAATCGCAATGCGGCGCGGTGGAACCGGGGCTGGGACTTTGTGGCCCCGCGCCGGGCGGGCACGGACACGCAAGTCCGGCGCTTATTTGCCTGGCGGCGTGGCGCCGAACCCATCGGCGGGCAGGAAAAGCCTGATCGGGCGGATCTCGTAAACCGCGCTCGGATTGGCCTTGCGCAGCTCGCGCGCCGCTGCAACCGCGCCGTCGTCGCTGTCGAACTCCATGATGTAGAAGCCGAGAAGCTGCTCCTTGGTCTCGGCGAAGGGGCCGTCCAGCACGATTCCCGCACCCGGCCCGCGGAGCGTGCGAGCCTTGCGGGTCTCGTCGAGCCGGGCGGTCGGCCCGAAATGGCCCTTGGCCCGTAGCGGCTCGCGGACGGCGCTCAAGTTGGCCATGACGGTCGCGTCCTCCTCGGCCGTCCAGGACATGACCTCGTCTTCCACATGGTAGGCCAGGATGGCGTAGAACATCGTCACCTCGTTGTTTTGGCTTGCGCGGGCCCAAAGGACGTATCGGCGCAGCCAAACCCGACAACGACGAGGCACAAAATATTACGTGGTCAGGGTTGCGAACAAGCGATGCCGGAACCCGATCGATCAGGCTGCGTCAGGGCGCGCTCAGGACCTGCTTGACGATGCTCTCGCGCAGCGTTGCCAACTCGCCGCTCGCCTCCATCTGCTCGATCACCTTGCCGACCTTCGGCACCAGATCGCGATGGCGCTCGTGCAGGTAATGGTAGATGCGGATGCGCTCGAGCGGCGGGGAGAGCGGGTAGATCCTGGCCTGCAAGTTGAGTTTGCGGACCGCGACCAGTCCGCTGAACAGGTCGGTGACCATCACGTCGAACCGGTCGGCATCGAGCATGCTGACCATGTTGTCGAGGCTCGTGGTCGCCGTGACGCGGGTCATGCCGCGCGTACCGGCTTCCGACGAGCCGACGCCGCGGACGATGCCGATGCTGTAGTCCCTGATCGAATTCCAGCCGTCGACATCGAAATGAAGTTTTGCGGTAAAGACGGCGGGCTCGATGTAATTGATCGCGGGCCTCACCTGGATCAGCGTCGGGTAGTCGCGCGAGAGCGTTCCGATCCGCTGGATCTCGCCGTCGACCTCGCCGGCGCTCGACAGCGCGAGCGCACGCTTGCCGGGGACATCCTCAAACTCGAGCTTGATGTTCAGCTTGGCGTAGACGGCACGCAGCATCTCGCCGCCGACATATTGATCCGGGATATCGGCGATGCGCGCCAGCCAGATGACCTCTTGCGCCTGCAACGGCCCGGCTGCGAGCAGCGACAGACAGACAATGACTATCCGCCACATGACGCGTCTCCCTCGGCATGCCTTCTGGCGCGCATGCCACTACTGGATTCAGATGCCCGCGTGATCTACCGGAGATGGCGCTTGCGCTGGGCCGCAACGCTCACAGCGCGCCCGCCGAGCGGGCGATTCCGGACTTTCACCGATGTCATTCTAGCATGCGAGATGGTAGTTTGCGCGAGATTCCTGTCGCTGGGCGCAACATATGACCCCGCCGACCTCAAGCCGCCCATGGGCCGACAGGATCACTGCGCGCATCGCGCGCTGAGGCAGAGTCTCGATCGTTGAACTTGCTCGCGGCTGCGGTCGGCAGCCGAGCAGGGTATCGCCATTTTCGGGGACGTGGTGCATGGGCAGCGCAGGTGCAGGTAACGAGGATCCCAAGCGCGGCCGCGCCGTTGTGCCGGCGACAGCGAAGCAGGATTTGACCGGCATTGGCCCCGCACTCACGCCGCCGATGTTCGCGGCGCTGCTGTCACGGATGTTCAACTGGTCGCGCAGCGGCATCGGGCCCCGCTTGCTGGCGGCCGTGCTGCTGTTCTCATCCGTCGTGACGCTGACACTGACCGCGCTTCAACTCTATCTGGATTACGATCGCGAGATCGGACTGATCGCGACGCGGCTCGACGAGATCGGCCGGAGCACGACGGGCAGCCTCGGAGAGAGTCTGTGGAATCTCGATCAGAACCAGCTCAAGCTCCAGCTCGACGGCATTCTGCGGCTGCCTGATATCCGTGCGGCAGAGATCCGCGAGGTCGCCGATCGGCCCAATCCGATCCGCGTCGAAGTCGGCGAGCGAAATACCCGTTCGGTCATGACCCGGGAATTTCCGCTGACCACCATGGTGCAGGGGACCTCGCGCGCGATCGGCACGCTGCGGGTCGAGGCCACGCTAGCCGAGGTCTATCAGCAATTGCTGAACAGGGCGCTCGTCATTCTGGCAAGCCAGGCAGCAAAGACGTTCCTCGTTTCCCTGTTCATCATCTACATGTTTCATCTGCTCGTGACGCGGCACCTCGTTGCGATCGCCGAGTTCGTCGGC
The DNA here is from genome assembly GCF_055807395.1 of Bradyrhizobium sp. Kon10. NCBI lineage: Bacteria > Pseudomonadati > Pseudomonadota > Alphaproteobacteria > Hyphomicrobiales > Nitrobacteraceae > Bradyrhizobium > Bradyrhizobium sp. Kon10. The sequence continues at coordinate 83,577 of NZ_JBVVOZ010000025.1, forward strand.
AAATACAGCCTCGGACGGCCGCCGCCGCCTTTGCACCTCGATCGCCGGCCGCCTCGCGATCCGGACGAGCTGGACAAGGTGATCGATGCCTTCCACGCGATGTGCGCCAACCTCGAACGTGCCTATGGCGAGCTGCGCGAGGCCAACGGGACTCTCGAGCGTGACCTGAATATTCGCAGACGCGCGGAGGAGGATGCACGCGCGAGCGAGCAGCGCTTCCGCGACTATGCCGAGACCGCATCCGACTGGTTCTGGGAGACCGGACCGGATCACGTGTTCACCTACATTTCGGATCGAGCCGATGCTTTCGGCATGGACCACAAGGCCCTGATCGGCAGGCGCCGTTCGGATGCCGCCTTCGACCGCGATGCCGAGCCGCAGAAATGGCACGGTCACCTGGCGACGCTGGATCGTCACGAGCCGTTCCGCAAGTTCGAATATCGCGGCCGCGATGCGACCGGACACCCGCGCCATTTCAGCGTCAACGGCCAGCCGGTGTTCGCGGCGGACGGGCGCTTCATGGGCTATCGCGGTTCGGCCACCGATCTCACCGAGCAGCACGAGACCGAGGAGCGGCTTCGCCAGTCGCAGAAGATGGACGCGATCGGCCAGCTCACCGGCGGTGTCGCGCACGATTTCAACAACGTGCTCACCGTCATCACCGGCACCATCGAGATCATCCAGGAGGGACTTGCGGACAAGCCTGAGCTTGCCGCGATCGCCCAGCTCATCGACGATGCGGCCGCGCGCGGCGCGGAGATCACCTCGCAATTGCTGACCTTTGCGCGTCGTCAGCCGCTGGAGCCGCGCGAGATTGACGTCAACGCTCTCGTGCTGGAGACGGCGAAGCTCTTGAAACCGATCCTGGGCGAGCATGTCGAGATCGTGACCCGTCTCGCGGACGATGCGTGGCCCGCGATGGCCGATCCGTCGCAGCTCTCGTCGGCGATCGTCAACCTCGCCGTCAATGCGCGCGATGCGATGCGGGGCGGCGGCAGGGTCACGATCGAAACTGCCAACCGGGAACTCGACGGGACGGGCAACGGCGACGCCGAGACCGGGCCGTTCGTCATGGTCGCGGTCGCCGACACCGGCCATGGTATTCCGGCCGACATCCGCGACCGCGTGTTCGAACCGTTCTTCACCACCAAGGGGGTTGGCCGCGGCACCGGACTTGGACTGAGCATGGTCTACGGCTTCGCCAAGCAGACCGGCGGCACCGTTGCGATCGAGAGTGAAGAAGGCCGCGGCACCGTGATGCGGCTGTTCCTGCCGCGATCGGCAGGCGAGGCGCCCGCCAGGACGGGGCCGGTGCAGGCGCCGGTGGCGGCGCGCGGGCACGAGACAATCCTCGTGGTGGAGGATGATCCGCTGGTGCAGGGCTATGTCATCGCCCAGCTCGGCAGCCTCGGTTATCGCACGCTCACCGCCAGCGATGGCGCAACCGCGCTCGCGCTGGTCGAGCAGGGCGCCAGCTTCGATCTCCTGTTCACCGACATCATCATGCCCGGCGGCATGAACGGGCGGGAATTGGCCGAAGCCGTCCGGCTGCGCCAGCCCGGGGTGAGGGTGCTCTACACCTCCGGCTACACGGATGACGCCATTGTCCATGAGGGACATCTCGATCCCGGCGTGGCGCTGCTCAGGAAGCCTTACCGGAAATCGGACTTGTCGCGGAAGATCCGCGAAATTCTCGCCGGCGAGCCGCCCGCCTGAGCGGCGCGCCCGATATCAACGAACCCGATGCAACGAAAAAGGCGCGGCGGGGAGAGCCCCGTCGCGCCCGATTTCTTGCTCGCTGGTCCAGGGCCGAGAGCGCCCCGATGCCAAGCCCTTTTCAAAGCTTAGCGGGCGATCCCAGCGAGGTGACAGCGCTTGGTAAGAGACACTGGATCACCTCCTTTCGTTGGTTGCGGAAGACATCAATATAGGCGGCAACGCCGCGCTTGTTAAGGGGAGGCGGCCGGGGAGCAACGATGGCCATCCACCAAGGCCCGGGAACGCTGCCGAAAGCCGCCTCCTGGACAGTTGAGACCGCCGCCCGGCCGTGTTAGGGAGCCCGTGATGCGGGTGTAGCTCAATGGTAGAGCAGCAGCCTTCCAAGCTGAATACGAGGGTTCGATTCCCTTCACCCGCTCCAACCTTTTCGCGAAATTGTTCTACGATTTAGCACGATCGCGCCCGCTCGACGCAGCGCCGCGCAGCAGTGATCCTTCTCGGGTGTTCCGGCACGATCAGGAACGGATCGGCCGTTTCCGGTTTGTCATATGTGCTGTGCCGGCAATTCCAATGCGGTCGCAAATGACCACGGATCGCCGGACCGGGTCACTTCGAACACTGCAGCTCGGTTTAACTTATGAGCAAGAAAGATCCTGTCGACCGCGTCTGGGACATTATCCAAAACGTCGGCGTGTGCATGCTGACGACGCAGTTCGGCGATGGACTGCGTGCGCGGCCGCTTGAAGCGAGACCCGACCGCGATGCCGGCGTGATTTTCTTCGTAACCGACCTCCATAGTCCCAAGGAGGACGAAATCGAGGCCGCGCCCGATGTCGGGCTGGTCTTCATCGATTCGAGCGCCAACGCCTACCTGTCGATCACCGGTCGCGCCTCGGTCATGCGCGATCCCGACAAGACCAGGGCCGTGTGGCGAAAAACCGACGAGGTGTGGTGGCCGGGTGGCCCGAACGATGCAGACGTATCTTTGTTGCGGGTCGAGCCTTTCACCGCGGAATTGTGGGACGGACCGGCGAGCTCCGCCGTTGCGGCATTCGAGTTTGCCAAGGCGAGATTGACCGGCGAAAAACCTAATCTCGGTGAGAACCGCAAGGTGACGGTCAAGATGTGAGTACGCGGACCGAGCTCATCCCGCGCAGAATCGAGGACTTGTGAGCCGCAGCCGCGATCTGCACCCGCGTCAATAGGCCTTCAGCCTCATTGAAGAGGTCGCGCTTTCAGAGCATCATGCCGCGATGTTGTTGGGTTTGGCGATTGTAGGAGCCATCGGCCTCGTTGTGCTGGCGGAACGGAGTGCCGAGCAGCTTCTGTTTGCAATGGCCGCACTGTCATTTACCGCCGCCCTGATGCTGATTTTCGTTGCGGATCTTGAGAGGGCGGTGCTGCTGTCTTGCCTTCTGGTGATCGCGATTGCCGGACTATCGATCGTCAAATTCGATCACAGCGCACTCAAACTCACGGTGTCCGACTTGCCGCTCGTGTTCGCAGGGACGGTCCCATTTTTTGTGTCGCAATACCCACGCATGATGTTGGGTGTTCTGGTGGGAAGCTTCCTTCTCGCCTTTGCGTCGGCCGCGGTCTTGTTCTACGCCGCTGGATCTCCGATTTCGTTCGAGCTTCGAATTCTCCTGTTCGGTCTCGCCCTCATTTGCTTCGCCAGCATCTTTGCGGCGAAAGGCGCGTCGTCTTGGCGGCTGACGCTGTCCCAGCCGCGCTGCTTCTACTCGAGCTTCATGGCCTCGCTCGTCGACCCCGCTTCCTGGCAGCAGTTCGGCCGGCTGACGCTCAGTGACATCGCAATCGAGCCACTGCCGCTCAGGGCGGCGGTGCCGGCGCGCTCAACCCGCTTTCCCGATATCATCGTGATCCAGCACGAATCGGTTTTCGACCCCCGCATTTTTGGCTTGCCGATTGAGCCCGTCGTCGAGGCCTTCCTGTCCCCTGAAGACGGTGAACACGGGTGCCTCAACGTGGACATCTTCGGGGGCGGATCGTGGCAGTCTGAATTCAGCCTGCTGACCGGTCTTTCGAGTGCAAGCTTCGGGTCGAGTGCCTACCAGCTCTTCAGAAAGGGCGCAGGCCGATTCCACAGCAGCCTCACCCATTCGCTGGCCTCGCTCGGCTATCAGACAACGCTGATGTCGAGCTGTCGTCGCAGTTTTCTCAACTATGATGAATTCTACAGCTCGATCGGGATGAACGAACGCATTTTCATCGACGACATTCCGCCACCGTTCGATATCAGGCGTTTCGAGGCGACAAATTCCGACGCGTTGTTCCTGGAGGCGGTGATCGACGGCTATGCAAGCAGCATTGCTGACAATCCGGCAACGCCTCGATTTCTGTACGTGCTGACCAACTTCAATCACGGCCCGCATGACAGGCGCCTGGTTGCGCCGGGACAGTTTGAAAGCGAGCGCGCTTTCGCTATGGCGCACCTGCCTGATCGCAGATACGCCGAGTATTATGCGCGGCTGGTGGAGACCGCCTCAACCTGGCAAAAGCTCAAGCTGAAGCTGGAAAAAACCCTTCCAGAGCGCCCGCTTCTCGTGGTGCATTATGGCGATCACCAACCCGTATTCACCAATCGAATCGATCGGCAGCTAAAGCTCGCGGCCGACGCGCGGCGTGCGTTCCAAACATTTTACGCGATGGAGGCCTTGAACATCCCTCCCGAGCAATTCGGATCCGGACGAGGCCCCGATCTCGACATCGCCTTTCTTGGAACTGTGGCGTTGCAACGCGCAGGCCTCCCGCTCGATCCGATATTCTCGACCCGCGCCAGCTTGCTTGAGGATTGCGGGCAAACCTACTTTGCGTCGGCCTCCGAACGGAAACGCCGGTTCCACCGCACGTTGGTCGATATGGGCCTGGTAGACCTGGTTCGAAATGTTCGACAGGCGGGCTAGTCCAGCCTCGATGATCAGCTTGGGAGGCGCGCGTCCCTTGACGCGATCAGCCTTCTTGGATTGATTGGACGACCCGACGTCGCGGCGCGCGTCGTCCATTTCGACGCCAGCAATTGTAAGCATCCATGTATCTCGGCATCGATCTCGGCACGTCGGCGGTCAAGACTGTTCTTGTCGACGGCGCCCAGCGCGTGATTGCAAGCGAGAGCCGGGCGCTGACGTCCGCCTCGCCGCTATCAGGCTATTTCGAGCAGGATCCCGCGCAGTGGATCGACGCGGCTTTTGCCGCCCTGGACGCCTTGCAGGCGAGGCATGCCAGAGAGTTGGCGGCGGTCGAAGGGATCGGACTGTCCGGCCAGATGCATGGCGCCACGCTGCTTGACGCGCGCGCAAAGCCGTTGCGGCCCTGCATCCTGTGGAACGACGGACGGTCCGCCGCGGAGTGCCGCATTCTGGAACAACGCTGGCCCGCTTTGCGTGCGACAACTGGCAACAAGGCGATGCCGGGATTCACCGCGCCCAAGCTGCTCTGGATCGCGGCGCACGAGCCCGAGATTTTCGCGGCGACGAAGCTCGTCCTGCTTCCCAAGGCCTATCTGCGCCTGGTGCTGACGGGCGAAGCGATCGAGGACGTTTCGGATGCATCGGGCACGCTGTGGCTCGACGCCGCGCGCCGGGACTGGTCGGATGCGGCATTGGCGGCGACCGGCCTGTCACGCGCGCACATGCCGCGTCTGGTCGAGGGCTGCGCGCCCGCGGCAACATTGCGCAACGAGCTCGCGCAGCGCTGGGGCATGACTAAGCGGCCGATGATCGCGGGCGGCGCCGGTGACAATCCGGCGGGCGCCATCGGCATCGGCGCGATCAGGCCTGGAAACGCCTTTATTTCGTTGGGGACCTCGGGTGCCTTGCTGGCGCCGACCAGCACGATCGCCGCCAACCCCGACCGCGTGGTCCACACCTTCTGTCACGCGATCCCGGCAATGTGGATTCAGGCCGGCGCGATCCTTTCGGCGGCCTCCTGCCTGGCCTGGATCGCGCGCCTGTTCGGCGTCGCCGAGGCCGAGCTGCTGGCGCCGCTTGGGCCGCGCCCGCAGGCGCCGTCCACCGTGAACTTCTTGCCTTATCTCGCGGGCGAGCGGACCCCGCACGACGACCCCGCCGTGCGCGGCATGCTCGACGGGTTGAGCCACGGCACCGATCGCACGACGATCGTGCAGGCCGTGCTTGAGGGCGTCGGCTTCGCGCTCGCTGACTGCCGGGATGCGCTAGCTCACGCCGGCATTGCGGTTGCGGAAGCCGACGTCATCGGCGGCGGTTCACGATCCCGGTTCTGGCTGTCGGTGCTGGCCAATGTTCTGGATATTCCGGTCCATCGCTTTGCCGACGGCGAGACCGGTGCAGCGTTCGGTGCGGCGAGATTGGGGCGGCTTGCTGTCACGGGCGAGGCAGTCGAGGCCGTCTGCACGCCACCGCGACGGATCGAGACATTCGAACCTGAAAGCCTGCTCGTCGATGCCTATGCCGAGCGGCTACCGGCGTGGCGCGAATTATACAGGCCGCGCCACTAGCATCATTCAATTTCACATTCCTCGCTGTTCGGTATTGCCGTGCGCCGCGGCCTTTTGTTTAATGTCCGAACCGCGCTGGCAGGACACGAGACGCGGGTGGGAAACGCGTTGTGCGCCGGGAGGCACGATGAACGATCCGATCCTCGAGATGCGCGGGGTCTCAAAATCCTTCTTCGGCATCAAGGCGCTGCGTGCGGTTGACCTGACCGTCTATGCCGGCGAGATCCATGCGCTGATGGGGGAGAACGGGGCCGGTAAATCAACCCTGATGAAAATTCTATCGGGTGCCTACCGGCCCGATGCCGGGGGCGAGATCCGCATCGAGGGCAAGCCGGTGCGGATCGAAGGCCCGCTCGGCGGCCGTGCCGCGGGCATCTCGATCATCTATCAGGAACTGTCTTTGGCCCCCAATTTGAGCGTCGCGGAGAATATTTATCTCGGTCGCGAGGTGTCCCGTTCCGGATTTTTGGCGCGGGGCGCCATGCGCGAGGGCGTTGGCCCGATCCTGGAGCGGCTGGGCGCGGATTTCCTGCCGTCGACCTTGGTGGCGCATCTCTCCATGGGCCAGCGCCAGCTCGTCGAGATCGCGCGTGCGCTGCACGCGAGGTCAAAAATCCTGATCATGGACGAGCCAACCACCGCGCTGTCGGCCGGCGAGAGCGAGCGGCTGTTTGCCCTGATCCGCCAGCTCCGCGCCGAGGGGCTCGCCATCATCTACATCTCGCACCGCATGGACGAGGTCTATGCGCTCGGTGACCGCGTCACCGTGCTGCGCGACGGACGCCTGGTCGGCTCGCTCGACAAGCAGGATATCCGGGCCGACACCATCGTCCGCCTGATGGTCGGGCGCGACGTCTCCTCCTTCTACAAAAAGGATCATGATCCCGGGGCCGGAAAGGGGCACCCCGTGCTCGCTGCGGTCGATATGGCCGACGGGCAGCGCGTCAAGGGCTGCTCGCTCACGGTGCACGCCGGCGAAGTGGTCGGGCTCGCCGGCCTGATCGGTGCTGGCCGCACCGAGCTTGCGCAACTCATCATCGGCGCAGCGCCAAGAACATCGGGACATCTCGAGCTAGAAGGCCGCCCGATCGACATCCGAACCCCGGGCGAGGCGCTCGAGGCCGGCATCGCCTATCTGACCGAGGACAGGAAGGCGCTCGGCCTGTTTCTCGACATGTCATGTCTGGACAACATCAACCTCGCGGTGCTCGGGCGCGATGCGAAGCTTGGCTGGTTCCTGGATCGCGACAAGGCGCGCGAGCGCGCCAACAGAGCCTTCACGGGGCTCAGTATCCGCGCCGCCAATGTTGGCGTCTCCGCAGGTGGCCTGTCCGGCGGCAACCAGCAAAAGGTGCTGTTGTCTCGGCTGCTTGCCATTGCCCCGAAGGTGCTGATCCTGGACGAGCCGACGCGCGGCGTTGACGTCGGCGCCAAGTCGGAGATCTATTCGATCATCGACAATCTCGCCAAGGCCGGCACCGCGATTCTTGTCATTTCGTCCGATCTGCCTGAAATCATCGGTATCTGCGATCGCGTCCTGGTCATGCGGTCGGGGCATATCGCTGGCGAGGTCAGGCGCGGCCCGACTTCGCCGCTGACACAGGAAGACATCATGGCGCTTGCGACTGGGATGGAGCATCTCGATGCCTGAAAATGGAGCCTCGAAGGCCCAGCCCACACCAACGACCAATGGTGCTGCCGCAGAGACGAAACGACTGCGGGTGAGGGCCCTGATCAGCGCACTCGGCATGCTGCCGGTACTGCTGCTGCTCTGCATCGGCTTTCACTATTTGTCGGAGGGCCGTTTCTTCACCGGCCAAAATCTCGGCATCGTCCTGCAACAGGCGGCCGTCAACACCGTGCTTGCTGCGGGCATGACTTTCGTCATTCTCACCGGCGGCATCGACCTCTCGGTCGGCTCGATTCTGGCAGCAGCGGCGATGGCGGGCCTGACGATCTCGAAACTGCCCGAGCTGAGCGCGCTGTGGCTGCCGGTTGCGGTGCTCACGGGGCTCGGCTTCGGCGTCGTCAATGGCGCGCTGATCGCGCTGTTGCGTCTGCCGCCGTTCATCGTCACGCTGGGATCGCTCACCGCGGTGCGCGGTCTGGCGCGGCTGCTCGGCGCCGACACCACCGTGTTCAATCCATCCATTCCCTACGCCTTCATCGGCAACGGCTCACTGACACTGGTTCCGGGCGTCGTGTCGATCCCCTGGCTCTCGGTGATTGCTCTGCTCGTCATCCTGTTTTCGTGGCTGGTGCTGCGCCGGACCGTGCTCGGCGTGCACATCTACGCCGTGGGCGGCAATGAGAGCGCGGCGCGGCTTGCCGGTATCAAGGTCTGGGCCGTCCTGATCTTCGTCTATGGCGTGTCGGGATTGCTGGCTGGGCTCGGGGGTGGCATGCAGGCGGCGCGGCTCTATGCGGCCAATGGCTTGCAGCTCGGACAAAGCTACGAACTTGATGCCATCACCGCGGTCATCCTCGGTGGCACCTCTTTCGTCGGGGGCATCGGCTCGATCTGGGGCACACTGGTCGGCGCGCTGATCATCGCCGTTCTCTCGAACGGCCTGATCCTCACCGGCGTCTCCGACATCTGGCAATATGTGATCAAGGGTCTGGTGATCATCGGCGCCGTGGCGCTGGATCGCTATCGGCTGCAAGGCTCCGCCAGAACCTGAAGGCTCCGCCAGAACCTAAAGGCCCGGTGCGCAGCTGAGCGCGTAGGGTGTGACGCGAGATTCCGTTACGGCGACTGGTCTGCCGTGCCGGATTGAAGATAGACCAGGGAGGAAGCCAATGTTGAAGACGATCACACTCGCCGGCGCCGCGATGGCGCTTGCCCTGAGCACCTCGCCGTCCTTTGCCAAAGAGCTGAAGTCGATCGGCGTCTC
>NZ_JBVVOZ010000026.1:0-91930 GCF_055807395.1 Bradyrhizobium sp. Kon10
TCCTGCAAGGGCAGTCGCTCAGCGGCGCTTCCTTCACAAGCCTGACGCAGCTCCAGGAGCACATCGATGCCTACATTTGACGCATACAACGAAAGCGCCAAGCCCTTCGTGTGGACCAAGAAAAAAGTTCGGCAGCGCAGATTCAAAGGCCACCGTATCACTCAGCTCTGATTCCGGGTACTAGTCGCGGGCGCGTAGAGAAGCTGGCGCCACCTCGACGGTCATAACCAGTTCTCAAAACCCGTTCTCGTTGTAACATTCAACGACGGGATCGAGGTCATCGACAAGTCACCGACCGCCAGCCCACAACCGCCGCCGCCTAACCGGCTCAGGCCGTCACCAAAATTTGGCGATAGCTCTCTCCCAAGCGCAGCGTCATCGACGTCTACAGCGGTGTTCCGGTGTTCTCAAGGACGTTCGCTTTGATGACAACGATAGCCCACGCGCGCTGCAACCTCTCCTAACCATGTGATCGGCAGCGATGTCGTAGTTCGTAAACTGATGGACTGTGACCTTCGCCACAGGGTTCTCCCGCGGCCTAATCCTCGGATTTTAGTCCACGATGAGTTCGCAATGCATCACCATCACCCGATCGGGCGATCCTGGCTACTACGCCTAGATTATGCGTGATCTAAATGATGCTCATAAGGGAACGGTCGAGCCGGCTCGCTTCGAAATCGAAAGGTTAAGGGGAACCATTGGTCTGTGTGGCACTTTGGAATAAAACAAATGTCTCCACCGGATGCTCGCCTGCGACCAATCAGGACTGAACGGTACGGCTTTGTTGGCCCGCGGCATTCGTCAGCGATGTAGGCTGAGCTCGCACATTTATTTTAACTGCGCATGTAGCGAAACATTATCGAGTTCGCCTTCCCACCAGGACACAAACACCGCGGCAATACCGTTCCCGATGATGTTGGTAAGCGCACGCACCTCGCTCATGAACTTATCGATCGAGAATACGATCGCAATGCCAGGGACAAGTTCAGGACTGACCACAGTCAAGGTCGCGGCCAGGGTGACAAAGCCGGCACCGGTAACACCGCTTGCACCTTTCGAGGTGAGCATCGCCACAATGAGTATCGTGAGCTGCTGGCCGAAATTGAGATCGACCCCGAGCGCTTGCGCGATGAACAAGGTCGCCAACGTCATGTAAATGTTCGTCCCATCCAAATTGAAAGAGTATCCTGTCGGCACCACCAGGCCAACGACCGCCCTCGAACAGCCGAGCCGTTCCAGTTTTTCCATCAACTGCGGCAGCGCGCTTTCGGACGACGATGTTCCGAGCACGATCAGCAGCTCATCCTTGATGTACCTGATGAACTTTAGAATAGAAAAGCCTACCAAGCGCGCGATCAGGCCAAGCACAATGATCACGAAGAGCCCGGCTGTCACATAAAACAGGGCAACCAATCCGAGGAGTTTACCGAGCGCGGACGGTCCGAATTCGCCGATCGTGTAGGCCATGGCGCCGAACGCCCCGATTGGCGCTGCCTTCATTACGATCCTAATGACTCCAAACACCGCTTGTGCAGCATCGTCAACCAGACCGCGCATCCGCTCACCCCCGTCCCCAAGCGCCATCAGCGAGAACCCGAACAGGATGGCAAACAGTAGCACCTGGAGCACGTCACCTCGGGCCAAGGCGCCAACTACACTATCCGGAATGATATTGAGGAGGAAATCGACCGTCTTCTGCGCTTCCGCCGTCTTGACGTAGTTGGCTACGGCCGCGGCATCCCCCTTGGGAGCGAGCCCATGACCGACCTGAGCGAGATTGCCCATCAAAAGACCCAGGATGAGCGCGAAGGTTGATACGATCTCGAAGTAAAGTAGCGCCTTGACGCCGACTCGGCCGACCTTTCGCGCATCCTGAACATGCGAAATTCCGGACACAACAGTGCAGAAGATGATAGGCGCGATCACCATCTTGATTAGCTTGATGAAGCCATCTCCAAGCGCTTTGACCCAGCTACTCGTCCCCACAGCGGGCCATAGCCAGCCAACGAGAATGCCAATCAGGATCGCTATGAGTACCTGGACATAAAGAACTTTGTACCAGGGCCCAGATTTCCGGAACAGGGCGGCGGCTTTGACATAGCGGCGCTGGCGCTGATTGTACATCATGCGCGGCCCGGCGCCGTGCTAGCAAAGAGGGCGCTCAATGAAGGTAGAGCTTCGCTCAGTTTTCCTTCACTGAGGGGCGCAGGGGAATCTGACGGCTCCGAACAGCACAGTCCAGAGCCACGGACTGGCGCCTCTCCCGAATCGGCTTGCTGTCCAAGCGGAACGAAGTTCTGAACCGCTTCCGAGGGAAGCGATAGAAGGTTGAGAAAGCTTCCTTGAGAGCTGGAAAGCATCAGCGTCACCACCCATTTCTATCTTTTTGGTTGTTCGAAAATGCCATCCAGCATCTTCTAGGAGGCCAACTTTAGCAGCCGGCGACCACTCTCCCTTCAGCAGGCATTCTCGCCGCTGTCGCGTCGGAGCGCGACCAAGCTCGAGGAAACATTCGCGATAAAGAAGTTATGGTGGTGCGGCCTCGCCTGCGTTCACCGACTCGCTCCTCCTGTCCTCACTTCATGTGAATGCCCCGACATTCCCAAGAGGCTTCGATTTCGATCGCAAAACCACAACACCGAAAAGACATGCCAAGCAGCATTGCTCACGCTGCCTCCCTTGGCGATCTCGGTTCCGGCTTTTCGGGAGCCGCATTCTGCGGGGCTGAACAGCACTCCTTGTAAGAGAGTTTCTCACTCCTGTAGCTCGCCAAAGCCTGGAGAGAGCACTGCACGAGGTCGCGTTTCGCTACATCCGAGGCGGGCGCTGCATCCAGCCACTTCAGCGCCACCTCGACCAATTCGATCGCGCGGTCCCTCTTACCCGTCTCGTAATAGTACTGAGCGACCGCCCCGTACGACAGGAACTTCGCGCCCTCGCTGCCTCGGGGCGGATTCGCGGCCAGGATGTGTTCGGAGAGGTCCTTGCCCATGTCAAAGCGCTCTGCATGTGGAAAATCGGAGTAGTCTTTCGCGGAGTCGAACAGTTGGCGGATCGCCACGCTCATCCAAACCACGGATTTCTTCTCGATCGCGTCGCGAACTAATTGGCGCAACACCGGCAGGCCAGCCCGCATGTCGCGTAGTTTGTGAAGCAACAATTCCGCATGAAGCCCACGGAAAGTGACCTCGTCCGGCATCGCAGCGAGGGCCTCCTCAATAGCTGAAAGGGCTGTCGGCCAATCCTTTCGTTTCATGGCGGGCTCAAGTCTGGCAAAGATCGGCTCCACCAACGCTCGCTTCTGCGATAGTTCACGCTTTCTGCGTCGACCCTTGTTTATCCTTTCCGCATCCAGCGCTTTGGCTTCATCGCTCATTGCCCAGGATCCGTTCAGAACTTTGGGCAAGGCATTATCGAGCTGCGTCGGATGGCCAATAAAGGCGATGCGGCCGTCACGGTCGACGACGAATGACGTGGGAATCCCGACAGAAAGGCTGGGATCCATCCAAAGCTTCTTCATTTCGCCGGCGTAGTCGAATGCGATCGCGTAGTTCAGATTTGGCAAGCTCTTCGTCAACCAGGCGTCTAAGCTGGCTCGCGCTTCATTTTCCGTCGAAGCTTGTTCGTGAGCCGCGATGCCCACCACCTCAACCCCATTGTTCCTGTATTTGTCTTGCAGGACCACCAAATTTGGCATCGAGGCGATACATGGTCCGCACCACATCGCCCAAAATTCGAGGATGTATACTTTCCCAGGTTCGAACTTTCTAACCGGCTGGCCGCGTAGCCACTTCTCCACTTTGATCGAGGGGGCCCGCGAACCGACGCTCAGCACGTTCGCCGCATCGACTTGACTTGCGCTCTCAGTCAGAGTGGTCATTGCTCAAATCCGCTTTACTTGGCTTTGCGGAGAAAAATTGCAACTCGCGTGCCAACCAACGCTCATTGATATCGCGCACTTTTCGTATCATTCCTGTCGACCTTGCGACGCATGTCGCATATCCGACCAGCTGTTTGGGGCTTCTCAGGCAATCAGTCGGCCGGACGTTCTTGACGCGCCTGTAGGCGGGAAGTCGGGCAGCGCAAAGCCGAGTTCACCACTCCACATCCTGATCGGTTTCCAGGATGACCATTTCGGCCCTCGGGATCACGACCTGAACCGACCTGCTTTGGCCCTTCGACAGGGCGATCTCAGTTTCCAATTCGACTCTTTGAGCCAAGGGGCGATGAACCAAACCGGGGCGGCCAGCTGCAGCACAACATTGATGCTGAACGCCGTCTGATACGCGATTGAGGGGTAGTGTCCGTCCTTGGCCGGCCATTGCTCGAGAATTAACCCTGTGCCGTACTGGACGAGGAAGGCCCACCCGAAATGCAGAACGTTGAGCACGCCGCTTGCGCGGGCGATCAATTCGGCCGGAAAGTAATCTCCGATGATCGCCCAGCTGAGGCCGATTGCGGATCCCACCACCGCTACAATGATCCATGACCGTAGCGACAGGAAAGGTGGATTCACCGACCAGCGCGAGTGCGGCTGCAATGAACACAGAAGCTATGATCGCGAGCAACGTTTCAATGTTCTTGCCGTGTCGACGCAACGATTCGGCGACCACACCGAGCAACAATGCGCCGTTGCTTCGTGCTATCGCCATGAAGAGCAATTTTGTGACAAGGCTCGTTCCAGCCAACCCGTCCACATCGCTCAGCCAAGACGCTGCCCACAAAGACTGCAAGGCCCACGCCGACCCGATACATGTTGAAGAAATCGGCGCAATTCTCCAGACCCCCCATCCGTACTGGCGGGCGGCTGGATCACGCAGCTCGCGATGGGTGCAGAGGTCGCGCTCGTGTGCCCGTCCTCGCCAGCACGGGATTCATCGGTCCCCCGCACTACCAGCATCGCTTCCACATTCGATGGAGGACGGCCAGTGAATTGCGCTGCCGACGGCGAGCTTGGTTCCGCCAGATGGGCTGCTACGGGCTCCTCGCGGAACATTCTGCGACGGGGCCACGCTGCTCGCCCGCCTTGACGTCGGAGCTGTCGATGTACTGAAGTGCAATCCTGGTAGCGTTGTAGTGGGGGCACATCATGTATGTCGAGTTCTACAGGAGCTCTGCATAGCGGGGCCGCGCTCCAGCCGATAAGGCCGACCCGTTCACGCGAAAGCGGCTTCTGGTGCTGGCCGAGAGATACGATGCCAAGTTCTGCAAGCCGTCGCCGGCCAGCCGCAACATTCAACGCATTCTGCCGCTTCCCCCGCACCGTGCCAGCCGTCAGCTCCGCCTGCAATGCTGGCGAGGCTTGACATCGCCAACACCAGACGTGAGCCGAACCAATTGCGCGCCGCCAGTAACTGCCGCCCGTTGTTTTGGTGGGCGTACCAGACTCGAACCTGGGACCCGCTGATTAAGAGACCCCTTCGCCCTGCAATCAATCAGTTTTCGCCTCGGCTCCTTAAATTTCCGCGCTGAACGCGCCCGCATCTGCCAGTTTTGTGGCCGCCCACAATTCCGCCGAAGAGCGATACTTAATAGGGATACATCCAATAAGTCGTATTCGAATCATCGGGCATCGATCGCAGGGTCGGGGTCCGCTGCGGGGGTTTAAGATGCGTCGAAGACGAGATGATCCGGCCTATGTCATCGAGAACCGCGCGGCTGGTTGAGTACGTACTGTGATTTAGAGCAAACATTTCGCTTCCCACAGCAGAAACATCGACCGTTTCGATACCGGGCACGAGAGTTGGCCCGCTCTTGGTTACGAACCCCATTCGCGACGTGGATTGCGCTTTCTCCATGGAGGCGAGCAACGCGAGATCCGTCGAGGACGCGTATAGCGTCACCGCGCCCGCCGCTGCCTTGATTTGGCTCGCGCGCTGTAGATAAATGTCGCGATCCACGTCCGGGGCCGCAAAAATCAATTCAGTAATCCCGAGCGCCGTCTGGCTCAGCGCGGCTTGCTGCAAGGCGCCCAAAACCACCTGGCTGCCCAGACTATGCGCAATCACGATAATCCGAGAGACTTTGCCCGCCGTTTTAATGAGCTGGAGGAGATCGAACAAGCCATCCGGAGCGTACAAAGCACTCTCCCGATCGTAGTCATAGTCCTCCACTCCGCCCTTGGACGGCCACGAGTACATCATGACACGGCCTTTGTAGTTCGCGTCGAAAGCGATTTGAGCCGCCTTGAAGGCTGCGTCCGAAAAGGCAACGTTGTAGCCGTGCACAAAGAGCATCAGGCTGTCGGCCGGTTTTGCGATGGCGGAAGCAAACTCCTCACGGGAAAGACGGTCGAGCTTCTGGATTCGGAAATGCTTTCCGTCGTCCTCTGCCTCCTTGCGTATCCCAAACCATTTCTTCGGCGTTTCGACTTCTTCCATCTTGTGAACGATGGGAATGCTAACCGCAAAATTGGCACTTGTCCCGCCCTTGGTGTCGCGCAACCCTTTCCAAGGGGTTAAGGTCCACAGCAATCCACAAACCACACCGTCTTCATACAAAGAGCTTTTGTGCCGACCTCGAACAACTATTTCCATCTTCACCTCGTCTGGAATTGACCCAGATCGCAGCCAAATGTGTTGGTGGCCGCACGACCATAGGACTCCGTCGCCATGGCCGATAGCCATGATGGTGCCGGAATTGGTGATAGTACCCAGGACCATAGCGATAGCCGTATTTCTTGAACGCGCTCTCATGTTTCTGGGGCGCCGTCTGTATATGCCGGTTGGCCTGCTGCGAGGCCGGACCCTGGTGGGCGCAACCGGTTGCGAGCGCGCAAAAGGAGACGATGAGCACTGTTCGAAGCTGCTGGAAGGCGTGGCCGAGCCGATGCAACCGGTTCGAACCAAGAATTGGCAAGACGAGCATGACCATCGATCAGCTACCTACTTCGCAAGGGTTTGGGAAACGTTGACCGTAGCGCCCAGCCATCCGCGATACCTGTCGACAGCAGGTCCGCTGGTAAGTTTGTAGGTGAAGCGAACCTCCGCCCCGCCTCCGTTGATCGCGCAACCGATATTGCTGGCACCATTGGCGGTCTCGACGTGCCACGTGCACCCTGTGATGCGGTAGCCGGGCTCAGCAGGGAAAGTCTCGGCATAGTCCGCCGAATGCTCCGCAAATACGACCGGGTGATCGTCCTTAGTTTTGTCCACCGTATACGACCGCTCGATCAACTTCGGGTCGACGAGCCGCGATACCGGGACGTTCGCGATGAGGCGGCGGTCTTCGGGCAGAAGCGTATGGATCGCTCCGGCGAGGATTTCGGGGATCTTCACGCCGGCATTGGCTTGCGTCTGCACATGCGTGGAATTCAGCTTGCTCCAGTTCTCAAACGAGATCGTTGTCTCGACCCACTTCGTCCAGCAAACAGATGGCTGCGGAATGGCCGCGATCATGCTGTACAGCGGGCTTGCGGTAATCACAGTGGCGGGAATGATGAAGTTGACGCCAGAAACATCCGCGTCGTTCCACTTGATGATGCCGCCAACTGCGATCCCCAGCAGGGCGCCGAACTCGTTGAATGCGGGGCCACCGCTGTTGCCGACGTTCATGACCGTGTTCGTTTGCCAGCGACCGTTCGGGCTAGTCTGGTTGCTTATCAGACCGCTCGATATGCTCAGATCCAGATCGAGCGGATAACCGAGCAGATAAAGCTGAGTCCCCATCGGGGCTTGCTGGTTGTCATCGATCACGGGCATCGGACAACGAGAGGCGCCTCCACTGTTTCCAGCGGGCTGCGACAGCTCGAGAAGAGCCAGGTCCCTGGCATCGTCGCGATGAACCGCAGCGACCTTGATCGGGTTCGCATTGCGCGACCCAAGACGGGCATTGACTTCGAAGCTCTTGTAGTTCTCCTCGCGTCCGATCACGTGGCTGTTGGTCAGCACGAGGCTGTCGCCGATGAGCAGCCCGGAGCCGCCGCCGACGTCCTGCTTATCATTGTACATGACGCCAACGAACTGGACGTGAACCGTCCTGACGTTGTAACGCGCAGCAATTTGCACCGCCGCGCGATCCGCCTGCGCGGGAGCGCTCATGGATACGAAAAGTCCGAGTGTCAGGAGGGATAGAATGTCCTGACAGCGGCGATATCGAGTGGGCTGAGCTGTCCGTTTCCGTTCCATGCTGCATTACAATAGTTCATTATGGAATTGGGGTCGTACTTGGTGACTTTATAATCGCCGACCGAGCCAGAAGCTTTCTCGTTGCGGCACTGCTCTGGCGCATCGTCGCGATTCTGTTCGTGGGTGAAACCAAGAGCATGTCCGAACTCGTGGACTGCAACCGCACGAATGCAGAACTCGCGTCTATCTCGACAGCCTTTACTCCAATGATCGAAACTGAAATTGAGAGTCATGCCCGATGGCTTGCGGTCGAGATACTTGCCAACGACGTCGGTGTGGGCACCCACATCAGCGACCCGCACGTGCACACCCGGCGCGCCGTCGGTACAGGACGGCCAGGTCTTCGAAAACCACACGCCACCTTGCGCCGCAGTCTCCCACGTTTCCGCAACGGCTTTTCGAACCAGATCGGCATACTTTTGATCCTTCGGCTGCAGGTTTTCCCAGCAGACGGGTATCTCTTTGATGTCCCATTTCGAGCCGCGAATGACCGTGCCGTACAATTCCATTTCGGAGACTCCCGAAGGAAGCGCAGGCTGGGCGTTCGCATTCCAGCAGAACAAGAAGACGAGCAACAGAACGAGTCTGGGCAGCCACAGGCGAAACATTTTCCTACTGCGTCGGTGTAGGGGTCGGCGGGAACACAGGCACCGGCGCCACAATGAAACCATTTGTCCGAGGCCCAGCACCCGTACGGCGCCCGGTGGACCCGGCTCCTCCCGGGAATTCCTGCGACTTTTCCCCTCCCGGCGAGGGTGCCGTGTAAATTGGATTGTCCTTTGATCCAAGCGGCGGCGTTTTGTCCGCATAGCCGGCGGACCCGGATTTGGCTCCGTTAGCAAGGACGGCATTCGGACCGTTGATGTAGATTCCGAGATTACTGAACTGCTGAGCGGAGGCCGATGCCTGAACTGCGGCAGGCGTCCAGCGCGACGAAGTGAGGGAGTATTTTGCCTCGACGCCGCCAGTAACCTGGACTGAAAATGTGTACGTCATTTGCGCGGGCTCCGCACTTTCCGAAGGCATAGCCGGCGTGAGATTGTTGGCGGCTATGAGGATCGCGTTGTCCCGTAACCAAGCTGCGAGTGGCTTGGATGCATCGACAATGATGCGCTTGTAGGCGGTGCGGTCCGGATACTTATGCTCGGCGAGTCCTTCGAGCTCGATCAGGTCCGCAGGCGCTCCTCGGTAGCAGCCACGCTCATACCTTGCCGGATCCGCCGACGCCGGCACCGTATCGGACGCAAGCTGGGCGTTCTGCTTCATCAGAAATGACCAGATCAGGTCATAGGTATCCTGGGCTGAAGCAGTGGGGCCGATATGGGTCGCGTCATTACTGCTCACGCTCAGAATCCGTTTGTAGTCGAATGCCGTACCGGATCCAAGCCCGCCGGTATCGGTCACCTTCAACTCCAGCAAGAATGTGCCGTACAGGAAGGGGTCGATGTCGAAATGAGCGTACCTGTCGAACGCCTCTTCAGGCCGCCTCTTGTAGATCTTCAGGTATTCCTTTCGCCTCTCGCGTTCGACCTGGTAGAAAGTCACGACCTCACACCTGATCGACTTGAGAAAGTACGGCAGCTCACCCGCCGTGATCACACCTGTCTGCGGGTCATGAATATGATACAGGCTAGTGCACCCGCCCATGGCAAGGCAGATGCCAATGCCAGCCGCGGCTCGGCTGAATATCCACATATGAACGCCCCCGTCCGCGTGCCCCTGAGCACCCGCGGATCCCCCGTCCATATTGAAAAAGAGTCCGCATAGGTTCGTCAATAGCATCGCGACAACAATGCAGCTTTTCGTTGTTTCCACTAGGTTTTGCGCAGATTTTCGCCGGGGTCGTACACTTCTGCGAAAGCGGGTCGTTGTGGCGGCTCGGCATCGGCGATGAAGTGTGAGCAACTGGTGGAGCCGATTGCAAAATCGTCGGCGCACGCCTATGGATGGAATATATTGGTGGTGTGATTTGGACGAAAATTTTGCCTGGGCGCGTGGACAACCGAGCCGAAACGTCAGTTTTTGATGCCTGGAAGAAAGAGGCGCGGGAGCTTGCCGGACGCCAGGAGCTAATCACGAATGCCAGTCGGGATGATCTCAGGAAAGCTCTGATTGAGCTCGACGCGCTGTTTCGGAATGCTCCCGGAAGCGTGCACAAGGCCTACCGAAATCTAACAGAAAAGCGAATCGAGGACGCTCGAGAGAGCTTCACCGGTTCAATAGGAGATGGCCATCTCTCGTGGTCGCTATCCGATGAGACGGCTGAACTCGCAGCCGTAAGAATAGGCGGCCTGATACGGGAACTCGACCGCGCGCTTGCTGATCGGCGGTCTCATTGGCCGATCGTGCCGAGTGAGTGGCACGTCGAGCAGCTTAGATGCTGGTTCATTCCGCGGCAGGGCGTGAGCGCATTGCGTCCGGCTCGACGGCTGCAAGCCTACTCGAAACGGGGCCTGCTCTTTCATCGGATCCTGCCCTCAGTGATACAGGGCTACCCGGTCCAGGTCGTGGATACTCGCACATTGCATAGTACCGCACCGGATGCGAGTGAATGGAAGATGGGCGCTTGCCTGTTCAATGCACTAGAGCTCGAGCCAGAGTTCTATTCAACAGAGGGCGATAAGCGCTTCATCATCTCTGGCATTGACGCGCCGTCAGCTGAGGACACCATTTCTCAGCAGATCGATCAGGCTCTGAAGGAGAACTGCATCGCGATTGTGTGGCCCGAGTTAACCGTCTCGCCGGAATTGCGCGAGAACATCCTCAAGCTCGTTCGAGATCGCGACATTACGGATGAGCTGGAAGCTCCCGAAATTCTGATTCCAGGGACCTGGCACGAGACAACCGACCATGGGATCGTGAACCGAGCCCGGATCTACAACGGCTATGGAGAGGAGCGCCTGATCTACGACAAGATAGCCCCATACGCGGACGATGGTTGGGGAACGGAAAACATCACTGCGGGTGACCGCGTATGTGTCCTGGCCACCGAAGGTGCTTTGATCGGGGTCGCCATTTGCCTGGATTTCTGTGACGTCTGCGAAACTCCCTTCAGCGAGCTCGACCTCGACGTGATGCTTGTCCCCTCGATGGGGAACGACCGCACGATGCAGGGCCACCAAATCACTGCGGCTCAGGTTGAGGTCCGGTTCGGCACTCGTAGCTTCGTGGTGCAGCATCCAACCCAAACGGCGTTCAGAGATCACAGATTAGGTAACATCTTACCCCTTTTGAAAGAACCGAACGCGGTGTCAGTCGCGGAACTCGGTCAAAAAAGCGTTTGGGCTGCCTACAAATGGAGCCCTTGACACCTAGATTCGGAGACCAAAATCAGAGTAAAGCGTTGTAAAACGTTCTTAATGGTTGTGGTGTAGGGCTAGCCCATGTCGGACGTAGCATTGGAAAAGATAGAGACAGGCGAAGCGGCGGCGAGCGAGGCAAGGCGTGTCATTTCGGACCTCCTCAAAGAGGGCTCCGAAAAAAGCTTGGAGCGTCTCTATGCAACACTGGGGGCGTGGGTTTGGAACGCCCTTGAAAGCCGTCGGCGTGATCCTGAGCTGCGGGAATGGTTCGATATCTTGCGTCGGATGAGCGCAACGCTCGCACCAAGGAATGCTGCCTATGCGGAGCGCTTCAGAGCATTCTATGACCTTCTGCAGATGTCGATCAATACCTCGAAGCTCGCGCGTCCGAACGAGGTCATGCATCGTCAGCACGTTGTCGCAATACTGGCGTTACTCCGCGACTCTCCGTCGGGCCAGATGGAGAAGGCGGCGATCGCAAAGAGGCTGTCTCTGAGAGATGCCAATCTCAGCCGCATTCTCCGCCTCATGACGAATGCGCGTTTCCTGGAGCGAACAACGCAGGGCAAATTCGCTCATTTCGCGCTGACGCGTGACGGCTTACTTGCGCTAGAACGGCGCGAAAGGCGCGAAGCGAAGGAGCGTGGCGGGTCAACCCATCTCGTTCGAGACAATTTTCCGGCAGCCGCCCACCCGCTCCACCTAGCGGCAGATGCAGACACGGTTCTTCGTACCTTTATTGATCTGGCGATGAAGGGCTCATCGCACGCCAACACAGCTGGGACGCTGAACGCGAGCGCTGGCGGCGTCCGGCAAGCCATGGAGGACTATCTGCTCCATTTTCATGGGCCGGCACCTGCCGCGCCCGGATATATGAAGGCGAGGACGAAAAGCTCCTATCAAGCCCTTACCGTCGCTGTCGTACAGGCAAAAAAGGCCGAAGCGCACGGCTCCTACACGATAGAGTCGATGAACAGCCCCAAAGCCGTCTCATTCCCGGTGGGGATCCTGCATCTGCAGGGAGAGGAGACCGAACATGTCGAATGAAGATCTTAGTGCTTCGAAGCCGGATGAGGTGCAAAGCGATCCCGACGCCGTCATGTTGTATGGAAGCGCTCTGGTCGACCGGCTTACATATATTTCGGCGACATTCAGCTCGCTGGTCATGAGTATGGGCAGAGCTGCGCGTGACGATCGCGATGTCCTAGTCCCACTCGTTGAGGTGAAGTTCGACGGGCCGGCCGGCCAAGACGACACTGTACCCAAGACTTTTTTTTCGGGGCTAGTGCCGCTCGAAAATATAGCTTTCGTTCTCGAGGATATTTCGAACGATCTCACGACTGTTTGCCATCACCTGAGCGCGGTGGGTGCCGGCCCGGTGAAACCTGACTTCAAGAGACTGGGCGAGACGAAGAGGCTGTTGAGCGAAGCCAAAGATAACCTCGAAAAGTGTCTGGCCGATTTGGAAAGGATCGGCTGACGCTCGCGAAAGCGAGGGCTTGAGGTGGTCGGCCCAAAACCACTTACTTCTTCGAATGTGGAACGAGAGTGGCGGCACGTCAGCGATCTAAACTTTAAGCAAGATGACGCCGCTTTCCTGTTCATCCCTGAGGAGTCTCATGGAGCGGCTCGGATCTTCTTTGATGACGCCGAGCGGGAATATATCGGAGCCAACTACAAGCGCCCTTCATCCGTCCGTATTGGCATCTTCAAAAAGTGAAAACTACACTCAAGGCGCCATAGCAAACTAGAAAGAGAACACTTCTTCAACGTCCAAGAGCTTGTAAATCCCCGTTCGCCCTTGAGGAACCAAGTCGATCATGTTGTTCAACTTGGCGCGAAGCCTTGGCACGAAGACGTCCAGTCGAACGTGCTTATCACCTTTCTCTCTGCGCAGCACCTCGATGTTGAAGACTTCGCTATCGATAACATGCCCCTCCACCGCACAGAGATGGCGCAGGAAAATGTGTTCGGTTATCGAAAGCCGCTTGGAGATCCCCAAATGGCCGGTAATCCGACGATCACCGATGGTGAACATCCAATTCCCGATCCGAAACCTCCGGCCGGAATGCGACTGCTTGGAACGCCTCTCCGTGTGCGTTCTTCGCCAGACCGACATTGCCCGGGGTGCGATTGCCATGAAGCCATAGGACTTTTCGACGTAATCATCTGCCCCATACTCGATGAGAGGTGGCGCCTCCTCGTCAATTGGCAGATTGGAACATACGATGATGCCAGCGTTCGTCTTGTTGATTACAGCTTTCACGAAAGCTTTTCCCGTTTCCTTGTCGGTCGGCTTTCCCCAGAATTCCGAGATATCAAGATCAAGAAAATACAAGTCGATATCGTCTTTCTCGAGATATTGGCGAGCGCTTGCTACGTCGTTGACCCACTCTATCTTGCAATCAAGCTGCCCAATCTTCGTCAGGGGATTTTTCAACGCCGTTCCAATGCGATCTGCATCGGCCTTATCGTCATCGACGATTAGGATCCGCGGAGCGCGCATCACATCGGCTGGACCGGAAGGACTCCTGTCCGCGCCACCGCTAGGCTTTTTGTTCGAAGCCATCACTCGGTCAGCCGTCCCCGGATCAACATCGAGAACAGAAAGCACGGCATGATCGCGATCTCCGGCCTGTGCCCTGCGTGAAGCAAAACCGTGGACAGCGTGATTACCGTCAAGAAGCGATCAACATCTTCCAAGATGGCTCGTCCGCACTCATAGCGACCTCCACAATTGGGGCACATAGCCCACATACCCTACATAACGCACAATTTCTTACCCGAGACTGGTAAACGAAACACTAAGCTGCCGGCCTCCCGGCGCATCGCAGACGTGACTAAGCGCCAGCGTGCGGCAATCGAAGGCGGCTGAGGATCTGGTTGTAGGTGTTTTCATCATCATAGCTATCGAAGTAGATCCTCGGAGTCGCAGCCAAATTGCGGTTCCACCTCGAGTTTGGTCCGATTAACACCGCGATGAGCTTGTGACTGATCCCCCGTGATATCGACAATGGGCGAACCGCGCCCGAGCCAAGCGTCAGACTGTTCATCGGCACACCCTAGATGGAGGTGAAGTCGCCGTGCCCGTTGATCTTCAGACTTTACCAACAGGAGCGTCGCGTCCCCGCATGACCTCGAAAACACTCCAACATGAGCGACAGATCCCGAGGATCCCAGCGCTCGATCGCATCGCGAAGACGTTCGGCAAAGACACGTATTCGAGAGAGTCATCCATTCCTTGATCGGTAGCATTCATGTTCAGGAGCTTCAGGCCACAGACCGGCAATCAAGTGTCCCCGTATACCGGAATCGCGAGATCCGTTGCACGATCATCACCCAGGGCATTCCCGACGGAGCTTCGCATCGAAGCAGGCGTCTACTAACGCCGCGGACTTGCTCCAGCGGTTTCGAAAAAGTCGGAAGCCAGTAGGGCGGAACATTCGTACGCAACGGCCAGGGCGGCACCACTCCTGTTCCGCGTCCATTATCGAGAAGACGCCTCGCAAGTCCGACCGTAGCGCTCGCGCCCGGATGCTTATCTAGCCACCTCCCGAACATCGAAGAACACGACGACGCCGACGCCTTGCAGAGCGTTTTCAACTATTGAAATTCACCTTGCTGCATGAAGTCGTGGTGAACACCGTCGACTGCGGCAAAGGTCCCAATCGGCACTTCGCGCAGCCGCTCCCGATGCACGTCGATCATCATGATGACATGGCACTTGGGGCGGCGGCAACGCTCTCACATTTCATGGGAAAGCTGCCATTCAACCCATTTTCGAGAGAGCTTGAATCGTACGTAGCGTCATATTGTACACTATCGATCGCAGTTGCGCCTCCCTTGTGCCATTGCGCAGACAATTATCGGGATGTGTCGGGTTATGGACAATACAGCCAGTGGCATGAGTGATGCTTGTTGGGACAAGAGAGAGGTTAGATCAACGCCATCGATGCATCTGCACTCGGCAGCCACCGGATCCTGCTGAACTGGAGCTAAGGTGAGTGAGCCGTCGGCGCTGTATTGATCCATCGCGGCCGCGGCTTGCGACCGCGCCATGTCGCGGTGATGGGCGACGAACCGAGAATGGTGCATGAGCGAACCGACATGAGGAATGCAACGCGAGGGTGCCCCCTCAAGATCTCCTTGTTCCCAATGGCGGAGCGCGGACGTGGATAACATACAGTCGATGACTGCTCAGGAGCTGCGCTCTGCAATCAGTGGCGGCAGGGTCTTGGAGGTAACCACGACAACGGGCTGTGTCGTCGGATGTTCTTATTGCCCGCAGGACAAATTCGCCAAACGGCAAAGAGCTATATCCGACGTGAAGCATCTTTCTTTGCAAGATTTCAAGCGATGCCTGGCGCGCGTACCAGCAACTGTGGACATCAGCTTTTCCGGGTATTCGGAGCCTTGGCTCAATCCGGCTTGCACCGAAATGGTTGAGCATGCCTACGCGTGTGGCCACGGAATCCGGATTTTCACAACCCTCGTGGGAATGAATGGGCGGGATCTAAGACGCTTGCGCGCGTTGCAGTTCCGCGGCTTCCTGGTGCACGTTTTCGACGACGGCACGCATATGGACAGTGGTCTCGTCAGGCGCAACTATGTCGACTTGATGCGCCAACTTGTTGATGCCGGCATTTCATCGCTGCTCTTCATAGTCATGGGCGAGGTTCATCCCGAACTTGTCGACATAGTTCCTGAGGAAGCGCTGGTCCGCTCGCGTCCGCCGCGCAGCAGGGCTGGCAGCGGCGAGCTTGAGATGGTCGAAGCACGACAGCCAATCATTGGAGCACTGACATGTCCTGACGAACGACAATATCGTAATGTTCTTCTCCCAAACGGCGATGTGACTTTCTGCTGCTTGGATTTTGAGCGACGACACGTGTTGGGCAACCTTCTCCGCGACAGGTACAAGGATCTCTTTGACGGGGCGACTTTTTGCAAGATTGCCGATCGCATGAACGGAGCGGACGGCTTTCTGCTTTGTCGATCGTGTGAATTCGCCGAACGATTAACGTCGGAAAGCTGATCTTTGAGAGCAGTTATTCCTGCCTTGATCGAAGCGAATCGCTGCCTCGCGAAGACGGCCTTGCAGCTCATTATCACATAAGCTGCGGGGACGACCCTGCCGCGAACGGAGGGGCGCCATGGCCTGGAGCATTTTGTTGGTCGCCGGCCTGCTGGAGGTGGCCTGGGCAATCGGCCTCAAATACACTGAGGGCTTCACCAAGCTCGTTCCGTCCGCGCTCACGCTCGCGGCCATGGCCGGCAGCGTGATCCTGCTTGGACTTGCTCTGAAGACGCTGCCCATTGGAACTGCCTATGCGGTCTGGACCGGCATCGGTGCGGTCGGCACCGCAGCGCTCGGCATCGTCCTGTTCGGGGAGCCGGCCGCCGCGTTTCGCCTTGCCAGCATCGGACTGATCGTCGCCGGCATTGTCGGGCTGAAGCTCGTGTCCTGACGAAGACATCGAAAGCATTGACCCCCGCCAGGTCAGCGCCGCAACGATCGCCGACGCCGGCACCATGATTGTTCAGACATAGACGAGCGAGCTGGCCGCGTTCCAGCGCACGGCCGATGGCCACGGCATCGAGAATGGCGGGGGGATGGTCTGGCCGAGGAACCTCCCCGTGAACCACGATGCCGATGCAGGCCCTCTGGGCCAAGACCTGCTGCCCGCGACCCTCAGTCGCAATGCGAAGCCTTATTGCGGACGATACGCCAGCCCCCATCAGCGCCCCCCGCCACGCGTTTGGCACGACCCAGAACGGCACGAACAATTCGCTGCCGAGATCACCGTGCGAATAGAACAGCAATGGACCCCAATCTATCCGGCTGATCTCCGGGCGGCGCCCAAGGAAGATCGCTTCCCGGAGTCTTGCGACCGTGGTCTGCGGAGCAGTAGGAAGAAGATGCATCAACAGAACGATTTGATTGGCGGATCGTGTTCGTTTGCTCCGCACAGGTTCCAGCCATCCCGTGTTGGTACGATCA
Organism: Bradyrhizobium sp. Kon10; assembly: GCF_055807395.1. NCBI lineage: Bacteria > Pseudomonadati > Pseudomonadota > Alphaproteobacteria > Hyphomicrobiales > Nitrobacteraceae > Bradyrhizobium > Bradyrhizobium sp. Kon10. Next base: position 17,430 of record NZ_JBVVOZ010000026.1, read on the forward strand.
CGGATGCCGACCAGTTCAACTCTTACATCGGATCAGTCCGGTGAGCTTGCGATCTCTGAATCAGCTCAGCTCCGAGCCTCGAACAGGGTGCGGCTTCATTGTGTCGGTCCTAAACAAGCTGGAGCACCTAATCTGTTTCACAGAAATCATCGACCTGAGCTCCGGCGCGCTTCATGCGATAGGTGTTCGACTTCAGATCGGGCGCTTGTTTGAACAATGACCGTTCTTGTCGATAGACGACATCGCGATTGAAAAAGCCCGGGACCTTGCATCGCATCCGTCGGCACAGACTCTGCACACCAGGACGGCGTGGGAGCGACGCTGCGAGTTCAGGGGCGAAAGCTTCATTGTGGAAGGCGCGCACGAGCTGTTAAGCGATCTGGCGTTCTTGTTCGGACTGCAGCACCGGTTACGCTCGTGACATGCGGTGTTGCTTATTCTGCGGCTCTCGACCCAGGGGTGAGCGGACCATGCTGTTTGCAGTATGCGGCCTTCCCGCGGCAAAGACCCCAATTCGATCACCATCGTTTTCGATGGCACCTCGGAGCCGGGGTTGAGCAAGCGCTCGCACCTGCTTGGTCCGTCAGATTTGAGTGCGAGTATAAACTTTGGGGGACAGCATCTGACAGCCTGTGGGAATCAAGCTGCGAGTTCTGGGAATGCCAAAGCCTGACAGTTACAGTCGAATGGAGTGGAGGTAGGCTGCATCCCAAGCCAAATTGGTGTTGCACTACCTTGCCCAGTGGTGCCTCGAACACCACTGGGCTTCTTTCTTTGCGCTCAACCTCTACTCGGCTGGATCCGATTGTGTCCGTGCCACGCCTTTGTCTTTTTAGACCACAGAGAACCCCGTCCTTCTTCCGCGCAATGCGCTCTCCCTCGAGCTCAAAAGGCGGTGCCTTGGCAGACAGCGAGTCCATGGTTCCCAAGAATCAACACGGCCGATGTGGGTCGTTCCTGTTGTTTCTTGCGCCGTTCGCGCTTACGAGAGTTTGAGACCATCTTACTCCTTTGAGCGTGGTCGAGAGGTAGTGGTGAGCTCGTCTCACTTCTGATCGACGCCAGCTCGCGCGTGGCTATCACCTCGCAGCGGACCCGAAATCGCATACTTTGGTGTGGAAAATGCCCTCAAGGATGTGCATTCGCATCATCGGAACAGCCGGCTGGCCCACCACCTAATCGAATGCATGCTCGATATAACCGAGGTACGGCAAAGCTGCCCGCCCATAAGCCCAGTCCGGCACGATCGGCCTCGCTTTGCGCAGCCTGGTATCGTCCGCTCGAATATCGCGTCCAATCGAGCACCAGACCCTTGCGCACCAACCATTCTCCGAGATCGCTGCCATCAGCTGAACAGGTCGCCATCGTCCGTCCACACTCATCCTCCAGGATTGACAGGCAACTGACTTCGCGATCTTCAATGAAGTCTTCAAGTTCGCTCGCGGTCCTGAGGCCACATAGATATAGACCGCCGCTGATATCTCGGCACATTTGAGTCTCGTCCGGCGCATCGATGCCCCAGAGCCGAACGCGTGTCCCTTGAATCTCAAGGGTGTCGGTGCTGATGACCTTTGCCGGCCCCCTCAACTCGCCGGCCAACACGATGCTGCACAGTACTAGCATGGTCAACATCACGACCAATCCATACATGGCGATCTTCTTTGTCGAACTGCGAACATTCGGGCCGAGTGCAGCAGAGCATGGGAAATCGCGGAACAGCGCTCCATCGCAACTGCGCATAGAAGGACACTAAGTTGCATGGGTATTGGACGAACGAATTCCAGTGTATCCGCAGCGCAAGTCGCCCCTCGGGGGTAACCTCGACCGCATGGTCTGCGACCAAGCTGCTGCGGTGACCGCATTCCGCCATTCCTCCACGTAGTTGCGGCAGTTCGCCTTGACCGCATCACGCACCAGCAGGTCGAACACGGTAGTGTGCGTCCGCTCATTGGCGAGCGGGCGGGCGCAGACGGCCGGCCGCAAGTCGGCGAGATATGCGGATAGCAGCGAGCGCGAGCCGCCGCGGATCGCTGCAGCCGGTTGCTATCAGGGAAAGCGTATGCATCGCTTGAGCAAAACGGACGACCCGGCGGCCATCGTTGTTATCGACGGCAACATGTCTTCTACAGGCCGTTGGCGAGAACTCCGCCGGCAACCACGCCGCCAAATTTGTTTCGCGAGCGCCAGTACAACCAGATCAGCCTCCGCTTGGACCAAGGCCACAAGTGCATAGGAAACTGTGAACCACGCGATGTTATAGAGGTTGGCAACCCCGAAGCCCGCGCCATAGAAGGCCCAAAACGCGACCCAGACAACGATACCAGACTGATATGCAGTCGAGAGCGCAAGAGCCTTACTGTACTGCAGATCGGGATAGGCGGTGTTGGATGGAACGAGCCGCTTGGCGAGCGCCTGGATCGCAAACAGCGGCACTAGAAGCGTCGTGACATTCATACCATACTGCGGCAGGTCGGTCGGAACAAACAGGACGCCTTGCAGCAAGAGGCCGACCGCAAGACCGGAGGCAGCCGGTGCCGCGCCGAACAACAGGAACAGCGTCGATCCGAGGATGAAGTGCACCTCGGAGACTCCAACGGCGAAGTGCGGCAGGATCTCGAAAAACGTGAACACAAGCCCCGAAGCGGCCATGGCTCGCACAGCGAATGACAGGGCGCCCTGCTCGCGCATAGTTTCGACCACAAGCTTGGCGGCGAAGCAGCCCGTCGCAAGGCCTGTCGCGTAGCTCAACACGAGCTTGGCGCCTGTTACTATTCCCGGTTCGATATGCATGGTCTCAGGTCCTTGCTGCCGTTATGCTCACGGCCTTGGTTCAAGAATTTGTCGGGCCGTCTTTTGGCCGAGGTTGGAAACGGCACTTCACCTTCCCCACCGTCGGTCAACCGGTCAACGTCCTGTCTTCGTCAATCCGATTGGGTGTGCATTGAGCCTTCGCTCGGCCTTCGATAGCAACAGCTATGCCAGCGCCGCCACCGCGCGGTTAAGGTTCTGATTTCGCCGTGAAAAGTTCCGCGGCGCGCAACATTCGAGGTGTTCTGTAGCTGACATGTTCTGGATGGAATCGAACACACATGGCGCCGCTGTGTTTTGCTCAACCTGTGCCGTTTCGAAAAATCATTCTCGCTCGCCCATTGAAGCGGAAATCCTCAGGCCGCTAGCGCGAAGCCACCGGTTCGGCATCAATCTTGCTCGACCTTGTTCGAGGACGGCGCCTTGAGCGCGGCCAAATGTTTGGCGGCTCATCGACTCGGAAGACCTCTCGTTATCTCCAAGGGCTTGCTGGGTCGTCCGATTGATCTGCGGCCAAGCACGCACGAACATGGAAATAGCGACGATCCGTTCAAACTTTGGAGCCGGCATTTGCTGGATCGTAGCATCATCTCTCAGCCACGCGCCCGCAAATTCCGCCGCACCATTGCCACGAAGTTCTGGACGTGTTTGACGGTCCCCGGGGAACGCCTATCGCGTCGCAGTGGCGGCAAACCGGATGTTAAAGTGAACATGGATCAACTTACGCCCGGTAAGCCTGCCGCGTCGGGACAGACGGCGGCCGCCTCGATGCTGCGCATTCGCGCAGTCATGCTGGGCGATCGTATCAACGCTTCGGCTGTCGAAATCGGAACGCTGGTGTCCTCGACGCCGGTCGCTTGCCGCATACATGCGGGCCTTGTCGTGATCTTCCGCTATGGGGTTGTGGTGCTCATCGGGTTGTCGCCCTCGGAGGAAACCGCTCTGATCGATACCTTGAGGTCGGGGGTCATCGGTGAACTTAGCTCCTATGAGGAGGAGAGCGCACACGTGCAGCTCTGCAATGACCAGGGCGCGGAGGTCATCCTGCCGGGCGGTCGGATTTGTCTCAGCGAGTTTACCGACGACCGGCTGCTGCTGATCGCCGATACGCTGGCCAAGAGCACGGCGCTGGAGCGAGATGAGCGCCGTGTCGCCGCAGTGTTCGACGTGATCGAACCCTTTGCACGTGAACTAGCCGAGCGCGGCCGGACGCCGCGGGGCCGCAAGGGCATTCTCCAACTGATCGGCAATGCGCTCCTGGTCCAGCAGCGCGTCGCGGGCCGCGTCGCCATTGCCGAAAAGCCCGACGCACTCTGGGACAAGCCGGAGCTCGAGCGGCTCTATTCGCGTCTGAAAGACGAGTACGAATTGAAGGAGCGTCTTGAGATGATCGAGCGCAAGCTGTCGGCCATCTCCGGAACAGCCAACGCACTGACGGACATCATCGACACCCGCCGGTCGCTGCGTCTGGAGTGGGTTATAGCCGTGCTGATCGTGATGGAAGTTGCGATCGGATGCTTTCAGATTATTGCGGTAGCTCACTGAAGTGCGGCTACCCGCAGCACGCGAGGCGCCTTCGTGGGCTTGAGCGGGCTGACTAACCGATCAGACCGGCATTTGCGGGAGACGCGCCGTTCGGCCGCACTCAGCCGCGGGACTTCGGCCATGTCTTTGCCGTGTTCGCGCTCGCGAGGTAAATCCCGGTGCGGCTCGCGAACGGAGCAATAAACGAGGCGACTTCCGGCGCATTTCCCTGGTTGTCGAAAGGATATGGGTGCATGGCATACGCGCGCGGAGCGTTTATCTCGACAGGGAAAGAAGACTCTTTTGCCCAATGTGCAGGGGACCGGCACTGAGCTTGTCTGCTATTCTCCATGGGATCGCAGAATACTTTGCCGCGCCTCTCCCGCCGTTCACCAGCGCGCACCCGCGACTACCGGCACAAGGACGCCGAGTTCGACCAAAGCGCCTCGATGAGTTGGGCGACCGCCTTTCGCTGCTCTGGGTGCATCGCCGCGGCTCGGTGGACCTCTCCTGCCGTGATTTCCCTTTCTTGAGAATTAGTGAAGAGTTCCATGAACCGCAGCATTTTCAGCGCAAGGAGCGTGCTGCAACTGAAGATGAACCTCAGAAGTGCGGACCTCGTACTCACCAACAGGGAAGTCGCCGAGCTTGGGACTGCGACCTGAAGCGCAACTGGGGATCGCACCGATCCGCTTTCTTTCGATGCGGAGATTCCACCTTGTCCGTCGCGACTACCCGCGGACCAGCCCGGCGCCGCTTGCGGGGCTGCCGGGAGACTGCTGACCTGTCCAAGCAGCCAGAACGAAACGCCACTTTCATCGGCGCGGGAAACCTGGGGAGCTCGGATCAGCGGCGCACCGATTGCGCGGTTGTGCCTGCAATAGCGGCTCCGCGTCGACGATAAACGCCAAACGGATGAAAAGGACTGCGGCAGCCAATTTCGACGCGGTTTTGACCTCGCAAGCAGGCGCCGAGATTTCCTGATGTCCCCGGTTCCGATTGGACGTTCCATCTAGAGGGACTTCCCTCAAGGCGCTCTGGACACTCACGTGCCGCCGGCAGCTCCCCTTAAATCCGCTTCCGAACGGATCCCGGCATGGCGGTCCTTCGCTGGTTCGTTCAGCAGCCCGGCGAGCCGGAGGCCTTCAAGGACCCCTTCCAGCCGCTGTACGCGAACTATGGCGGCGAGCAGCGAAACGGCCTCCTCCCGGTGGACGCTGAAGCGAATGTCGGGCGCTCGCTGAACCAAGACGTCCAGCAAAGTCGGAAGGTCAGCAAGGTGGTGGCGTAAGGTCGAGACCACATCACTCGCAAGATAGGTCGCCAAATCAGCTTTCGGCGGCGGATCAAAGTCCAACGCGACCTCGGCGCGCTTCTCGATCGCTTGTCGTATCAACTCGGCCTGCCGTCTTGCATTGACCGAGAGCATGAACACTGCATCCGCGAGCTTCTCGCGCGGCAAGCTTCTCAGTTCGGCTATGCGGGCCTGGATGTCGTCAACCGAACCCTCACGGCGTGCCTGTGCTCGCCGCGCGTTGGCGGCTGCTTCGCTCTTTTGTCCTCGAACCATCGTCATACTCTCCGCCTGACGATATATCCTGCCAATTCAGTCGAATGAAAGTGCAAAATTATGTGCTGCATGCGCGCAGCCCGGCTGACGAACACGGAACCGGCGGTCCCGAAGGAGTCAGAAGGCGCTAATTTCGTGATCTGCTTTTGCTTGGTGGCTGCGAGATCTTGGCCTGGAGCACTGGAAAGCGCCGCTTCAGGTCCGTGGCACCGCTTTCGGCACCATGTCTCGTCTCGAACTCAGTGTTCATACAGCCGCTTCGATGGCAGCCACTGGTCGGGAGATCTCGCGCTGCATTCCGCAGGCCAAGGTCTATTTCCAAGAATTGGGTCCGGTATTGTTGCGGAGCCACTCGTCTTTGATGAGATCGGTCGACCGGGCCTCGAACTCATCATTCGACGCGAGCTGAGCAGTAGATTGCAAAGTGAGTTCGAATATAGACCGTTGGCATCAAGATTGCGCTTACCGGGCTCTGCCCAGTCGTCCGTGAAGAAAGCTGATTTGACGCTGAGTTCGTCAGAGGGCCGGGGGAGAGTGCTGTCAGGAACAGACGCGCCAAGAGCCTGAGCCAGCGCATGAGGCGGCCAAGTTGTAGCCGGCGGCGGCGTTGACGGCGTTGCCGCGCCCCGCCGCATCTACCAAGGTCAGGCCGTCCCCTGAACTTTCAACCAAACTTGAATAGCACGCCGTAACCGCCGCGCGGGTAACTCCACTCGATATCACCATTTTCTTCGCACATCACCCGGCAGGTGCCGCACTCGATACATCCATCGACTGTCACCTCAACATGACCTTTATCGTTGAGCTCGTAGCACCGTGCAGGGCAGGCCTTCAGCATCGACAAGAGCCGCGAGGATGGCGTGGTGTGCGGACGCACCTTGATGTGGGCGCGGCCGGAATCAACAAGATAACGGTTGTAGAATAGTTTGTCCTCGACACGTTGGGATGGATTGCTCGGCATTGTTTCTGGCTCCGTCGTATGCGTTGTCTTAGGTTTGGATCACCGCCAGGCCCGGGCGATGCGCAGGGCATCGCTAAACAGCCCAGTCCAAGACCGCGCCTTGATGAACGAGCTCAGCATCAGCTTCTCTTTCTCGAGCTTTGGTGTGCCGTCGACGCGCACATAATCCTGCATCGCCTTGGAGAAGAGCTGCGGATATGTGAGAAAGAAGTTCTGCGAGTGGGTATGCATCAGTGCCGGCATATCCTTGTACTTCTTCAGGTCCTTGATCACGAAAGACTCAGTTAGCATTTTCTTGTAAAGTGAAAGATTTTTGGCCGTCATCGGATCTTTTCGCGATCTGATAAGGCAGATCGCTTCCGCCGCAATACGGCCCGACGTCATCGCCAAATTGGACCCCTCGCGATGGATGGCGTTGTTAAGCTGGGCGGCGTCTCCGACGACCACCCAGCCCTCCCCGCAAAGCTGCGGGATTGCCCTGTACCCTCCTTCAGGGATCAAGTGCGCGGAATATTCCTTGACTTCCGAACCTTCGATGAGCGGCGCGACGGAGGGGTGACGCTTGAAACCTTCGAGCAGGCCGTAAGGCGTCTCGCCGGTACGCTGGAAGTCGGCAACAAGACAGCCAATACCGAGCGAGATGCATTCCTTATTGGAATAGATGAAGCCCATACCGGTCATGCCGCGGGAGATGGTTCCGGCCGCTTCGATGACGAGCCCCTCGTCGCCTTTGAGATTGAAGCGAGCGTCGATTGTCTCGCGCGACAAAAAATGCATCTCCTTAACCGCGAGTGCGACCTTGTCCGGTTTTGGTCGCCCTCTTAAGCCCGCACTCGTCCCGAGCACTCCGTTCACCCCCTCGGCCAGCACGACGACATCTGCATGGATTTCACCCCCATCGCGGTCTGTGCGCACCCCGACGACCCTGCCATGGGAATCCTGGAGGAGCTCGGTCACCGTGGTCTCGCACAGCACCGTAGCGCCGGCCTCGCGGACCTTCTGCGAGAACCATTTATCGAACTGGGCGCGGATGATGGTGTAGCGGTTCGGCTTCTCCTCGTTGAAATCATCGGATCGATAGTGAATTCCGGTGTGCGAACGCTCGTCCACCATCCAGAAGCGTTGCTCGACGAGATGCCGCTCAAGCGGCGCATCTTCTCGGAAATTCGGGATCAGCTTCTCGAGCATATCGGCATAAAGGATGGCCCCTTGCACGTTCTTCGACCCGGAATACTCGCCGCGTTCCAGCTGCAGCACTTTCAGTCCCCGCTCGGCCATTGTAAGCGCCGCTGCGTTCCCGCCCATGCCAGCACCGACGACGATGGCGTCGAATCTTTCCTCAATCATAACAAGCTCCCCTAGCCAGCGATGCGGTCGTGTGAGTGCGGCGATAGCTGCGCGCGGAATGCAGAGGTCAATGCCGGCAACAGTCGAATGGCGTCGGTGACGATGCCGATATGGGCGAAGTCGAAGATCGGAGCGTTCTTGTCGGTGTTGATGGCAACGATGAGGTCGCTCCCCTCCACGCCGACGCGATGCTGGATAGCGCCGGAAATGCCGGCCGCGATATAGAGCTTTGGCCGGATGGTTTTCCCGGTCTGGCCGATTTGTCGGTCCGAGGTGGCCCAGCCCTTCTGGACCAGCGGCCGCGAGCAGCCATATTCGGCGCCAAGCACGTCCGCGAGTTGGTGTACCAGTTGGAAATTTTCAGGCGATCCCAGACCGAGCCCTGCAGCGACGACCACGTCGGCATAGGCAAGGTTGGACTTTGTAGAATCGCGGTCTGGCAGGAAGGACAGGACCTTTGTGACGACATCTTCTTCTACAAGCCCGAGCGGATGCGAGATGACGCGCGAGACGGCGCCTGTCACGCGCTCGGGCATCGGCATCACGCGAGGACGGACGGTTGCCATCTGTGGACGATAGTTGAGTGTGTAGATCGTGCACAACAGTGAGCCGCCAAACGTCGGCCGGGTCGCCGCAAGCGAGCCGTCGGCATCGACATCGAGCTCGGTACAGTCGGCAGTTAGGCCGGTGAGCAGTGTGGTGGCCACTGAGCCGGCGAGATCGCGGCCGAGTGTTGTTGCCCCTAGGAGTAGGATTTCCGGCTTGTAAGTGTTGACCAGCTCTGACAGGGCCTTGGTATAGGACTGGTTGCGATAATCGGCCAAGAGATTGTCCGCGACGATATAGGCGAGGTCGGCGCCGTAGCAGAAGGATTCGGCGACCGCCTGCTGCGTTGTCTCCCCGACCGGACCGATGACAACCGCGGCGAGGTCAACATTGAGCTTATCGGCGAGCCGCCGCCCGGCACCCATCAGCTCCCAGGAGACGGGGTGCACAACCCCGCGTTCCTGCTCGATGAAGACCCAGACGTGCTTATACGCCCTAAATCGTTCGGGCAGCTCCCTCTTGGTCGCCGCGCGACCACCAGCCGCGGCCGGAGCTGCACTTTTCGGTGCGGTGCTCATCATCTGTACTCCCATTCGCATTCAGTAGCGGCTGCGGAGCATGCTCCGCCTCCAGGTTGAAATTCGCGTTTGAAGATTGCTTCAGTTAAAACTTGGGCCGGGTGCCCGCCGCCATTGTGTCAGCACCGCTTGGCAGCAGCGCGGGGTCGAGACACCCGTTGCTGGACCTTTTGTCGACGAGCCCGGAAGCACGGACTTCTGGTTCGTTCCGGATGCGGCATTCTGGGGCGACCGTTTGGTTGCGGGCACTGGTAAGGCACCAACCGGGCCGGTCAGGCGTGCCGAGCGATTGGTCTTCCTCATTTTAGAGATGCAGCCGAGGTGCAACAGATCGAGAAGTTGCGAGAGGCTCGGCTGGTACGATTGTCGAGCGCGTGCTTGCCGTTGGAAACGCGATCCCATTGGTCCGAATGCCCTCGATTCTTGCCGATCACAGCGACACGTCCGCAACTCCGGGCGAGGACACGAGGGCCGGCGCCGCTCAAGGCGCCCGTCAACAGCGCCGCGCGGCCGGCGCTGTTGAGCAACGGCTCGCCCCGCGAAGCCTCCGCCAGGGATGGGCCAACGGGGGTGCACGGATCAAACGCACCATTCAGCTCAGCCAGGTATGCGACCATCGCTTTGGCGTCGCGACGCATTATGGTTCCGGCAGGCAGCGCGCGCGAACCTGCGCGGCGTCAAAAACAAAATCGATGCGGACCAAGATGTGCATGCGCTTCTCCAGACTAGCTGAGCATCAGTCAGCAATTGTCGTACCAATTGCGCAAGCCATGAAAATTGACCGCCAATACAAAATCTTACTGAAGAAAATCGGATTGGCGGCCACTCACGAGCATCGGGCTATTCGATACCGTGCTGACCTGTGTCGGGAATGCGACAGAAGACAGTCATCCCAAACTTGGTGCGCTTTCCTCGCCAAATCTGCGCTCCCGCGCTGCCAGCGTACATTGCAGCAGATAGGTGCGCACCGGCTTGGAACGATGGAAACACCAAGGCTGAGTCGGGCTTGGTATTAAGCAGCCGAGTGTTGACGCTGCGGATCGGCGAGGCCGCAACTGCAACTTCGGTTTGAATTCAAAGCCATGGATGGCTGTCAGGCTCTCCGAACCCTCACGATGCAGAGCCCGACATATAAACTCAATTCACTCCAAGGAACCGAGCTGGACCAATGCTGGATGCTTTTTCGCTTGTGGTGCGGCCGCATCCTTCAGCACCTTGAATACGCGCTGTTCGATCGGGGAGGACGTGACGAAGTCGGCATAGGCGCGCTCAAGCGTGGCCTTGCAACGCGCGGCGATCTCAGGATCAGATGCACCGGTCAACTCCTCGCCTGCGAGATATTGGCCCATGCGACGAAGAATGTGAAGCCGTGCCACATCGACGATTTTCGCATCGTACTCGACGCCGAGCAATGCAAAAAAATCCTCTGCGGCCGAGGCCTTGTTCAATCGCGCAAGGATCCCATCCATCGTCATTCTCAACCTCCATCTCGATCCGCGCCCAGAAACGACCAGGCGGGAATGTTTCAACCCGATCGCGCGACGCGCGTGGCTGATTCGCTGTTGACGCCCGAGCTCTCGTGAATGTCGAGCCAGCTCGCCAACACCGTTTCCTGCGCAACCAGACTTGGTGCTCGATGGCATGCTTGCAGACGGGCCGGGGATGGTCGCTTTGCTCCGCGCCGAAAGAAAGCTGCACGACGGCAGCAAGTGATCGCGGCAAGCCCTGAATGCTTGCAGATCACAATGCCGTGGGAGGAGCAGCTCCGGGTCTAGCCCTTCGTAGGTGCGCCGGCTCCTTTAACAGCCCGTGGACGTGGATGCCGGATTCATCGGTAAAGACATGCTCGTCTCGCCTTGTTGAGCAGGATGGTACGGGACGCAGCGGCTGCAACGGCGCCTCGCCTTTTTGCAGTTCGGATAGCAGCACGCCGGTATCGTCGCAACAGAGCTGTCTGAGTGCGACGGCAGCTTCCTTCAGCGGCGCATTGTCGGCTCCGCCAGGTATCAACTCGATTATCAGACGCCGCGTCGGCCCTAGGTGGGGCCGCGCAAGCGTTTGCCCTGGCCTGTTTTCACCCCCAATGCGACAGGTGGCAGAAAGCTCGTCGGATATACCCGCAATGGCGCCAAGGAGGGGTATCAATAGTGAACTCAGCCTCTCAAGCTTGGGACGGCTTGGACGGAGTCATCGAGACGACCCAGATGATCTCGCCGGCGTCCGGCCATCCGGCTCTCGCCGCTCTCTTCGCCGAAGCAAAGATCAAAGTCATTGCATTCCGTGCAGACCGGCGTGGTACACATCACCAGACCGTCGTCTTCGCATAGCATGCGATAGAAGAAGCGCTTCCAGCGCATGTTCTTCGTGTTGCGAGCCGCCAGCGGCCCGAAATGGCGCATCAGAAGGCGGGACAATTCGTCCCGCTTCCGTAGACCGAGATCCTCCCACAAGTGATTAGGCTCCATGGCGCGCCGCGCGATCATCGTCGCCAACCAGCCGCCGACCTCGCCAAAGGTGGAACGTTGCGCAAGTAGGAGGTCGCGCACCATATTTGTCTCGTCATCAGCCGGTAACGCGGACTGTTCGCGCCAGATACAGCTCCTGATCGGGCTGGATGGGAAGTATTGCACCAAAAGAGCATTGAGCTCCTGGTTGGTCAAGCCAGCCCGTTCGGGAAGTTGGCCGCCATCCATGGCGGATGCGGCGAGAACGCAAGCGAGCACATGCCGATCGAAATCGTCATTGTCGCTGATGTCAACTTCTGTTGGGTGGCGCCCGGTCAGGAGGCCGTAGAGCTTATTCACATCGCGCTGCTCGGCGACGTGAGCTGCCGGCACGGAAGCTGAGATCGTATCGGCCAATTTCTTTGTCTGCCAATCATGAAGGGTGGACGATGTCGGCCTTCCCGGATCGAGAAGGCCGACAACATGAACTATGCGGAAATAGCGGCAAGCTCGGCAGCAGTTTTGCCGACCAGGGTCTCGTCGACAGGCTTGATGATGCCGTGCTCCATGAGCATATCCTCGAGCTCGTCCATGCTGATTGGCGTCGGGATAGCGCCTTTTCCCGCATTGTTGTGGATCTTGGTCGCGAGATTGCGATAGTGATCCGCCTGCTTCGAGTCCGGCGCGTATTCCAGCACAGTCATACGCCGCAGCTCCGCGTGCTGCACGACGTTGTCGCGCGGCACGAAGTAGATCAGCCGGCTGCCAAGCTTCTTGGCAAGAGCATCTGCAAGCTCCAGCTCCTTGTCGGTCTGCCGCTCGTTGCAGATCAGGCCGCCGAGGCGGACGCCGCCGGAATTCGCATACTTCAGAATACCCTTGGAGATGTTGTTGGCGGCATACATTGCCATCATCTCGCCGGACATCACGATGTAGATTTCCTGTGCCTTATTCTCGCGAATAGGCATCGCGAAGCCACCGCAGACGACGTCGCCGAGCACGTCGTAAGAGACGTAGTCAATGTCCTCATAAGCGCCGTTCTCTTCCAGAAAGTTGATGGAAGTGATCACGCCCCGTCCGGCGCAGCCGACCCCCGGCTCCGGACCACCGGACTCGACGCATCGAATGTCCCTGTAGCCGAGCTTGATGACGTCCTCGATTTCGAGGTCCTCGACGCTGCCGGCATTCGCCGCCAGGCTCAGAATGGTGTCTTGCGCTTTGGCGTGCAGAATGAGGCGAGTCGAATCCGCTTTGGGATCGCAGCCGACGATCAGAATCCTTTGGCCCAGCTCAGCAAGGGCCGCCAGCGTATTTTGCGAGGTTGTCGATTTGCCGATGCCGCCCTTGCCATAAAACGCGATTTGTCTCAGCGCAGACATGTTGCTCTCCATCACCGATTTGCCAATTTTTCGCGCCGAATGCGCGATCCTGTTTCTGTCGTAGAAACCATGGGCACACGAGTGTCGGGAAGGAGGCCATCGCTCGCCATCAGCGTCGGCGTGCCCTCAGCCCTCACTCGTTGTTGCTGCATCCAGGTAGCAACTGGCGTGCCATTTCCTTCGCACCCGCATTAAGCCTCTGATCACCCTCAACTAACAGCGTGGCCTCGGACACCGGCGTGTTGTGGCGGACCGGACAGCCGCGAGGGCTCTGACAGAAACCCGACAAAGCCTCGGCTCGAATTCCACCACGAGCGCCGGCCAAGGAGCACAAACGGGAAATCCCGCGCCTTACGCCCGGGACGATTGAGGAGATCACATGTTGCAGATCGGACTCGAGGACATCGCCACCATCAAAGGCGAATGTTCCACGAGGGTCCTGGCGGGCACTTGTCGCCAGATCGGGTGGCATATTGCTTGCTCAGTCAGTCGCGGAACGCTGTTCCGTGTGACTCGATGTTGTGAGGACAATACATGCTTGGAATTGGAAGTAAGTTGCCGCCGTTCGACATCATAGGCGTGAAGCCCGGCTTTCACCTGCAGGAGGAGGACGGGCAGAGCGCTTTCGAGACGCTGAGTGAGAGAAGCTTCCCCGGCAAATGGAAAGTCATCTTCTTTTACCCGAAGGATTTCACATTCGTCTGCCCGACCGAAATCGCCGAGTTTGCCCGCCTGTCGAAGGATTTCGCCGAACGCGACGCAATCGTGCTTGGTGGGTCGACCGATAACGAGTTTTGCAAGCTCGCCTGGCGGCGTGACCACAAGGACCTGCACCGTCTATCGATCTGGCAGTTTGCCGACACCAAGGGCGCACTTGTCGATGGCCTTGGAGTGCGCTCGCGTGATGGCATCGCACATCGCTATACCTTCATCGTCGATCCTGAGAATACGATCCAGCATGTCTATGCGACTAGCCTCAATGTCGGCCGCAGCCCCACGGACACGTTACGCGTTCTGGATGCGATACAGACTGATGAGCTCTGCCCTTGCAACCGCGAAATCGGCGGCGACACGCTTAAAATTGCCTGAGTCAACATAACGATCGTACAGTTGCACGAGCGGTTCCGGCCGCAGGACGCCAGACGCAATCGTTCTTCGATGATTTCAGGTGAGACGATGCTACCGCAAACACCGCAAGCGAGTGCGACCCGCAATTCAGTTCTCTTTACCGGTCATGAACTCTGACGCCGCCGTCGCGATATTCGCGCGGCACTCGCGGCGGCGATATCGACGGTCTCGATCACGGTGATGAACAGCGTTCACCCGCCGCTTTGCTCACCTCACATCATCCCGAACACAAGGGGATGACGGCGCGGCCCATGAACATACAAATGCTTGTACACTTCTGCGCCTGCTGGACGCACATCTCTCGCCGGAGTTCCTTATATTTCGTCGTAGGCCGGACCGCGGTTCTCCTTTGCCTGCGGCTTACCGGCATGCAACTTCAAGGGGACGATCCAGCGCCCACGGGGTCGGAAACCGTGTACCAATCTCTCCCTCTTGGGGCATTCTAGGTTCCAGTCGCCGCCTCGAGAAGCGTGGACGCAGCGGCAGATGGCTCACCATCGAATGACGTGTGCCCAACGAGTTGATGATCCGCCGCCGCGCTCGCACACCGTATTTTCCGAGCTCACCAATCTATATTCAGCGCCTAAGCAGCACGATGCGACGAGCGATTCGCTTGAGTCGCTGATTGAACACGACAATCGGTCGGGTTTAGGTCAAGTGACCGGATCGACGGAGAAGCCGGTCAGCTCGTTCGCCGCGAGACCTAACCGTCGGCGCCGAGCCTGAGACGACCAACTAGCCAGCAATCGCAAGCCGCCTGACGGCCTCGATCATCACGCCGGTCGATTTCCGAAACTGAATCACATCTCAGCGCTGGTGACCCAAGCCAATCCCCAAGGTAGACGCTTTCTGCCTTAGGGAGCCTTCGGAGCGCTTCATAAGCTTTGAAACCCTAGCTACAGGGGTGCGGGCCCTTGAGTGCGCCTTGAGCAGCTTGACCTCGTCCTTACTATATTCTTTGCGCTTGGTGCTTTTTGCCACGTGACGTTCTCCGATTTCGCTTTGCACATTTATCTGCAGCGCCTTGTTTTTGAAAAACGACGCAACTGCTTCCCATTACCATATCAATGACCATCGGCAACTATTCAAGCGGGCTTTTATCTTCCAGATAAGAACATGAACTACACGCGAATTTGTTCTCTGTCCTTCTGTATCTTTATCCGCGTGACAAACCCGATTCCCGACGCACGCCAGGCGGTTCAACATGGAAGCAAGCTATCGAGACAGGGATGTCTCGATTCGGTCCTTCAAAAAAACAACTCGAAAGCGCTTCTTGCTTAAATACATCAACTTCACTCACCAAGACGTTTCGTAGAGCAATATTCTGGCGCCGGTATTGATGGAGTAGCGCTGGATCGGCCAGGACAATCGTGGTGCTCCCGCGCATGATGAACCGGCCTTCACGAGTGTACGGCGTTACCGCGCGAAGAATAAACGTTCTTTCATACTTGCTGGGCTTCTGCGGACCTAGGTCGAGTACTCACAAATACGAATCCTGCGACGGCTGAGGTTTGCTTCGTCAACTGATCGAGCACGGCTTGCTCTTTCTTATTTGACAGCCGCAGTATCCTTGATCGAAGAGGCCACGTAGAGATAGCCAGGCAATTCCATCCTCAGCGAACAAGATGCCAGACCATCGCCTGCCCCGTGTCATGGACCCGGTGAACGAGCGAGCGATCTGATCGTGACATTTCGCTAGGCCCGGCACGACGGCATGGCAAACAACCCGCGGGCTTAGCGCCCTGTGAGCCTGGCACCGGCAGGCGATTGCTTGATCATGACATGGCAGAGCGCTTGGCCAGCACGATGCCGGTGGCGCGCTCCGGATCATTCGTGATCTGTGCACATTGAGCTCCACTGTCGAGCAGATGCAGGTCAAACTGTCCAAAACGGCGGAACGGAGTGTGTGTCATGTCGGAGGCGTCGCAACAAATCCAGGCAAGATGTGGAAATTTCTGCCGGAGCGTCGGGCAAGGCTCAGAGGCTGCATCAATAGAGGTGAGCGTCTGCCCGATGTTCGTCAACTCGCCTTCGAGCACCATTTCCAGAATCCTTATTGCCAAAACAAACGTTCAGGGTCGGCGTTCAGAACCGCTGTCGCCAAGCCAAGCCGTTGATGGGTCGAATGCCACTCCCAGACGCCCTTGCGGTGATCTTTGCGGAACAGCTGCCATGCCGCCCCAGTCGTATCGTGGTGCAGCAGCGCAACCTCGACGAGGCCGCGCTCCGCATTGATATTGCCTGAGCAACACGGGCTCTCGACCAGATAGCCGCCAGGAACCGCAGTCACCTCTGGCGAGACATATCGGTAGCGCTCGCGCTTCGTGAGTGCGCGCACGATTCGCCATCGGTCGAGCTCGTTGGGATGGGCAGGCAAGCCGGAATGATGTCTTCTGATGATTGCCGCGTTCATTGCGCAATCTCCTAGACTGCAGAGATTTCTGCCTCGATGCAGCCAACCACCAACTGCTTGCCGAAGTCGACCATATAAATGAATAGGTTCGCTTCCGTATGGCAACCGATCTGGACGATCTCACCAATGTGCCCGACGCTGACCAAACACTCTTCCGGCGACGCGTCCGGAAAGGAACCGTCGTTGAGCAGATCTATCGCCGCCTTGACACGTTGGCCTGACTGGTATCTTGGCAGTCTTGGTTCGATCATCGGGCTGCCGCTCCTGGCAAGGAAGGCCCCTCGCCTTCGTGGCTTCGCCTGACTAGATCGAGCTCCTTGCCTTTCATGCCGACGCGATGGCCGGAGCCGAGGAATTCAACCCCATAGATATAAAATTGTTGTAGGAACGTGCCGATCGAGACGACATAGCCAAGCTCACCTTTCTTGACCAGAACCTCACCAATCTCCTTGCCCACATAGGTGCCGTCGTTGCGGATGGTGCGGTTGGCCCGCACCTTGTCGCCATAATCAAACAAGGGGCTGTCCGTCAGCTCGACGATCTCACTATCGCGGGCGATGTTGCTCATGCTATCGTCCCCGTTCCACAGTTCGATACAACGTCTCGCCAACGCCCTGCCTCACCGACCGCCCTATCATTATCCCCGATCAGCCGCGTCGATCCCCGCACGGCGGCGCGGTTTGCGATCACGGCTTGCATGAGCCTTTCGAGCCGGTGCAGCGCAACGCCCGCAACTGAAATCCAGATGCTCGAGATAACTATCCATGAGCCCATGGTTGATGTTGAACAAGCCCTCGATGCGGCACGCGCGTCCGTCATCGACGGAGGCATGGTTGAGCCGGCGGCGCGGCGAGCCGCGTGTTTCAGCGCCGGATGCGCACAGCCGGCGGAGTCGGCCTGATTACCCCGGCAACTGAGGGCATTGTGGACGTCACCATTCACGGTCCTGCCCATAGGCTCAAGCGCCCCATAATAACACCTCGGCGCCGATCTTGTGCGTGGTAGCGAGCCCCACCAGTCTCTGGACAGCTGCGTCGGTTGTCGGGTTGCCCGTAACGCAAGCAGGCGCAAGAGCATTGAACGAGAACAGGACGGCGCACGCCAGGGCCATTGCGGCCAAACTCGGGCTTGCTGGCGCCGAGAGCGCCACTCGGCAGGAAATCGTCTGCGCATCACGTGATCGGGTGCGAACGCGTTGGCTTGACGCAGGTAGATTTTCGGCAGGCTGATAGGATTACCCTGCCGCCCTGAGATGATGCTAGGTCGGCTCGACACCGCACGACCAACGCAGGAGTCGGTGAGGACACCCTCGTTTCTCTCGGATGGCGGACTGAAGAACGACCTGGACATGAATGTCGCCCGTTCAAGGATGGCTGCAGGGGAATGGATCGATGTCCCGGAACACGCGTCCGCTCTTCGTGGGCCCATCAGCGAATTCGATCCGCGACGCTCAAGACAGCGGGATTCGGGCGGACCGGAATCGTTTGACGCAGTCCCGCCGACGCCCGCGTCGCCAGAATATGGCTCGGTAGCTGGCGAATAGCTTGGCGACGAGGGCGAGCCTTCCATCCGGTTTGAGAAGGCGACAGCCGCGGTCGCCGCCGTTCAATGCGGAGCATCAACCGCCCGAGTTTCTGAACGGCTAGTGTCGTCATGACATCCATCGTGGCCCTCAAGCAGGCTCCTGCTGACGCGGCAGCGCCGCGTCGAGCACGCATGTATTGTCAACGGGGCAAACCGCCACGCATTGTGGCTCGTCAAAGTAGCCGGCGCACTCGGTGCATTTCTCAGGATCAATCAGGAAAACGCCGGCTCGCTCGGAAATAGCGAGGTTCGGGCATTGCGTTTCGCACGCCGAACAGCCCGTGCATTGCGACACGATGATCTTGAATGGCATTATCTCGAACCCATCCTCAGGCGGCGGAAGTCAGCGAGTTGGAGCAGGCCGCCGCATCGACCCTTTCAACGTGATTGATCTTCCCCTCATTGACTTTATCGAGATAGAGTTGGAACCAGGCGGTGACCGAGCCATCGATGAACTCGCAGGCGTACCGATCGACCGGCTCTATGCCGGCCTTGATCAATTCGGCCTTCGGGCAGCCGCCGATCTTTGACACGAATATGGCGTGGCAATCCTTGATGGCGCCGATGGCGATTTCGAGCTTGCTGTCCTCGCCGTGACCACCTTGGCAATAGGAATGGATTGCTCGATGACCAACGTATTTTGCGCCTGAAGTCGAGAGCTCGTAGACCTGGAACTCCTTGGCATGACCGAAGTGCTGGTTGATCAATCCCGAGCCCTTGGTTGCAACCGCCACCAGCACCTTGATTTCGCTGGACGCGCTGGCGAGCCGCGCAAGCGCCTCCTGCTTGGCCACAAGGTTCGCGGTGCGCGCCTTCTCAACCTTAGCCTGATACTCCTTCCGGGCCTGCTCGTCGTATTTGATGTCCATCGCCATGATTTTCTCCATGGTGAACTCCGCGCCACGGTCCTCCCCGAGCAGTCCGACGGCGTCGGCCCGGCACTGGCGACAGTGACGCATCATGTTCATCTCGCTTTCGCAGCTATCCTGCAATGCTGTCACTTCCTGTGCAGTCGGGCCGCGTTGCCCCCTGAGGCCGAAGACGGTCCCATGCTCCGGCGACGATATCAGCGGCATCACATTATGCAGGAAGGCGCCGCGCGACTTCACGGCCTTGTTAACCTCGACCAGATGCTGATCGTTAATCCCGGGGATCATCACCGAGTTGACCTTGCACAGGACGCCGCGCGCGGTGAGCATCTCCAGCCCTTGGAGCTGTCGATTGCTGAGTATTCTCGCGGCTTCGATGCCGGTGTAACGCTTGTGGCCGTAAAAGATCCAGGGATGGATCTTTGCACCAATTTCTGGATCGATCATGTTGATCGTGATCGTCACGTGGTCGACCTTGAGTCTCGCAATCGTGTCGACATGATCGGGTAGCGCAAGACCGTTCGTCGAGAGGCACAGCTTGATATCTGGCGCGAGCTTATTGACGAGCTCGAACGTCCTGAATGTCTTGTCCGGGTTCGCGAGCGGATCGCCAGGACCCGCAACGCCGACCACGCTCATCTGAGGGATCGCGGAAGCGACCGCCAGCACCTTCTTGGCGGCCTGCTCCGGCGTCAACTTTTCGCTGACAATGCCAGGACGCGATTCATTCGCGCAATCGTACTTGCGATTGCAGTAATTGCATTGGATATTGCAGGCGGGTGCGACCGCGACATGCATGCGGGCATAATGGTGGTGCGCCTCCTCGCTGTAACAGGGATGGTTCTTCACTTTTTCCCAGATCTCAATTGGCAGATTAGCGATGCCAGCCTGAGATCCGCAGCTTGCCTTACCGCTGCCACCGATCGTACCGCAGCCCTTGTGCTTCACCATGACTTGCATGGTCTCGCTGATCTTGCCGCTGCAGGATACCTGGTGTTGCGCTGAAGTACTCATTATTCCAATTCTTTTCGCAAGCCGAACCCTTTCGGTTTCTGAAAAGCCAAAAGCAAATGGCGTGCCATTCCGGCCACAATGATTTTTACAGTTCGCTTCAAGCAGTTAGCTAATGCCTGGTCGAATGTCAGATTTATCAAGTCATGTTGGAAAGCTGACAGGGATTGCGATCACAACAGCGCTGACACCATTGTTTTGAGGAGCGGTAGGCTGCTTCAGCGTATAGCTTCGGCGAACCGCATGCGGGCGTCGCTTGAAAGTTGATCTTCCGTCAGAATGTGACGCCTAGGCAAAGCACAATGCGCAAAAGACGTTCCGGACGCTTTGAAGGACACCTTGATAAGGCGAGCCCTCCTAGAAGCAGAGAAAACGCAGTCCAGTGACTGACCTATGCCATGGAAGATCACGCGGACCCCTGCGTGATGTTCGGAAGGGCATTGTCAACGAGCTGAAGAGAAACGCCCCCTCGCCAGGGTCGGGGATCATCACGAAGGTTGATACTTCTGAGCCTGCGATCTGGGCCGGCGCGCGACTCAACTATTCAAAGCTGAACCTTATGGAGTCCAGCCATTGGCCTGACGCTGTTAAGACGCGTGGAATGCAACGAGCGGCCTGGCGGTCGCCGAAAAGGGGGAGGTCGCGAAGGCCTCCCATCAACGCTATCGCGCTGGCCGGATGCCTCGATGCTGCGCCCCGGCCAAGATACTGCCTTTGGCATCGTGCGGCAGCACGATCTTGGTTCCGAACAAGGCTGCAAGGACTGTCGCGTTGACCGGTATGCCCGCACCGCGCCCGCCAAGACTTCCCTGGACATCGCCTGTTTGACGACGTCTGTAGACTCGGAGCGTTCATTTTTCGGTTGCTTCGCCGCCGCGCTTCTTGGCGTTTATGGTGATTGGTAGGGTGGTGTCGCTCGCCATCGCCGGTAGGTCGAGCACCCAGCCGTTTGCGATTTTAATCCAACCACCCCACAGCGTCTCGTGCTCCCAGTCGACGATCGGCTCCTCAAGATCTTTCTTGGGTACATAAATCGAAAGGCCTCTCTCGGGTGAACGACGAATCATGACTTTCACAGGGGCTCTGCAGGTTGCGAACTCTCGCCCGCACGCTCCTGACACGCACGCCACAAGGCTCTCTGTTTGGAAGTAATGTGCGCCAGGACTTGCAGCACACGATCGATCTCATCCGTCGCCGTCTCTCGCGAGAGCGAGAAGCGAACCGCACCCCGCAAAAAGGCCGGTGCTACTCTCATCGCGCGCAGGACATGGGACGGCTCCATCGAGCCGCACGCGCAGGCTGAACCGAGTGAGGTGGCAATTCCGTCACGATTCAGGTGGTGGACGATGGCCTCCGCTTCGAGATGCTCGAAGGCAATATTAGAGGTATTTGGCAGGCGGTTTTTGATATCACCAAGCGCGATGCATCCGCCGAGAGCGAGAATGCCTCGCTCCAGCCGGTCGCGAAGGGCGCAAATCTGGATCTGATCTTGTATGAGGTGTGCCGCCGCGAGTTCCGCCGCCTTGCCGAGCCCAACAATGCCTGGGACATTTTCGGTGCCAGCGCGGCGACGCCGCTCTTGCACGCCGCCGAAGATCAGCGGCCGGAACTTAATGTCCTTGCGCACATACAGCGCGCCGACGCCCTTCGGACCATGGAGCTTGTGGCCGGAGAGCGACAGCATATCGATGTCCGTCGTCTTCAGGTCAATGGGAATCCGACCGACGGCCTGGACTGCATCGGTGTGAAAGAGCGCGCCGACTGAGCGCGCCATCTTGGCGAGGGACTTCACCGGAAAGATCGTACCGGTCTCATTATTAGCCCACATAATCGAGGCGACTGACGTACGCTCCGACAAGACGTTGCCATAGCTCTCGATGTCCAATCGACCGCTTGCATCGACCGGAATGACGTGGATCTTGAATCCTCGTCGGCCCAGCTCCTCGGCAAGAGACAGCACGGCCGAATGCTCAACTGCGGTTGTGACGATCTCGTCGCGTCCTTCCTGCACGGCGAGCGCGGACAGGATCGCAGTGTTGTCAGATTCCGTCGCGCCGGAGGTGAAAACGATCTCGTGATCGAATGCCGCGCCAATGAGAGCCTGCACATTTCGGCGCGCCTGCGTCAATGCGGGTGCAACCTCAATGCCGAATGCATGCCCGGACGACGCATTGCCGAATTGCTCAGAGAAGAACGGCAGCATCGCGGCGACCACCAAGGGATGTGCAGGGGTCGTGGCGTTATTGTCCAGGTAAATCGACCGCACGGAGAGTTCGCTCTGCATTTAAGCCCTCACTTTGGCAGCTCCGGGGAACGGATCAGGCGGACAAACTTTCCGAGCCGCTCGATCAGGCGCGCCTGAATGGCGGCGAGCGTCGTGCCCGCAAGCTTGCATACCATGCAAGCGCCGGTTAGCCCGACCATGATCTTGTTGCCGTCTATCGATGAGGTCACAATGTCCCCGATCGCGCCTGAGGCTTGGCCGACTCTCATCGAGCACGGCGCGGACAATCCGCTCGCGATCGGAAGGCTCGATGGTCGAAGACTGCTTCGTCCGTTCAGCCTTCAGGCCCATGTTCGATGCTCATTCCATTGCCAAGCGTACCAAGGCGACTCAGCTGAACGATTTGCCGCAGGAACAGCTCGCTTTGGCATTTGGGTTATCGAAGCGGAATCCTGATCCTTCGAGCGACACCACGAAATCGATCGTGGTGCCGTTGAGATGCGCCCGGCTCGCGTTGTCGACAAACACTTTAATCCCGCCTTGCTCGAACACGGTCTCATCGGAGCTTGGCTCATGAGCAAGACCCATTTTATATGTGAATCCCTGGCAGCCGCCGCCTTCGATCATGATCCGCAAACCGCTTGTCGGCTGCGCTGTCGAGGAGATTGCGGCCTTCAATGCGGTGATGGCGCTGTCCGTTAGGTTGATCATCTCTGGCTCGTTCTCAGTTCTGTCGCAAAGCACAAATGGCAAATCCCATGCCAGTCGAGATGCAGATGAAACCAGCTTCTGTTGCAGAGGCCCACCATTCGATTTGCGACCTGTCGGGTTCGCGACAGGCGGTTTTCCGGCAGCAGGATGTCATGCAGGCGAGGCCTCGTGATGGTGGCAGCAGGTATCCACGCAAATCGCGCCAAGCCGCCGTTTACGCTCTACGTCGCCGCAGACATCGCGGACGGCAAACAACTTGCAGGAAGGTGGGGGACACGTCGCATTGGGCGACCCGTGCACACCACAAACTGATGAGGAGCCTGCCATGACCTCGATCGCCAACACCGCTCTTGGCCCGCTGGACAAGGAGGGGCGGTTGCTGAATGCGGTGCTTAAGAGTGCAACAACGAAGTCGGGCCGGTTTGGATTTCGAGGCGACATCGCGCTGAAGTTCCAAGCCCAGCTCGCCGACGAAAAAAGACCGCCGGATTATTCCATCGAACAAGTTCTTGCAATTGCACAGGAAGGCGAACCAACCATCCCAGTCCTTGCCGGATATCTGCATTCTTTCGCTTATCTACCCGAGGCCGCGAAGGTGCTGGATGGCAGGCTGAGCCCCAAAGGCAGCTATTTCATCTTCTGCAGCAACATTGATCTGCTCGCGAAGTACCGCACGAAAATAGGGGACATCACCTTCCGGATTCTGCCATGCAACGAATCAACCGTATGGAAGGAGATGATGGACCTCGCCGGCATCGACAAGAACGATCTCAAAAAGCTCGGTACCGCCGCGAGGCTCGACTACTTGCTTGATGCCGCCAAGGAAATCGATGGATCATACACGGAGATCTCATACGAGGACGGCCTAGCCAAAATGGAGCCGGTGAAGAACAGAAGCGAAAACCGCCCAGTCTGAGGCATCGCCTCAGCCCCCTTTCTCGCCAGCTCGACAGTCCGCCGCAAAGAGATTCACTGCAAACGCTTCGCCTGCGGCGGGCTCCTTCAAAAACGTTGGCCATGCACTTCCGGCCCAGCTTTTCGGGCAGGTGACATGCCCACTCTGCTGGTCGTGTGATGGCCAAGAGCACTGTCGTCATCACGGTGAGGCCGGCTCACCGCGACGGTCCGACTGACAGGGTCTATCGTGATCAGGACATTCCAAGTCTGACCGGTTCATGGTCGCGGTCACACTTCAAAGGGCCGATCGACGGTGTGTGGATTGGCTTTGGCGTTGTGCTCCAGGCCTTTGCCGGCCTCAGCGGCGCTGAGATGTCGCGCGAGGAGCGATCACTATGCTGATGTTCAAGGAAGGGCCACCGGTGATCCGGACATTCCGGGGCTGCGCGATACCCGTGCTGCGGAAAGCCAGCGCCATCCGCGACTGGAGCGACCACGATGGATGCAGAACTCGCGCCGACCCGGATGCGCGGTAGCGCACGTGCGAAATCGCCCGGCAGAATCCGCCGCAGGGAGTGTGGAGGACGAAGTGGTCGCCGAAGGGGTGGAGGTGCGGCAACTGTGTAGGAGTGCCCGAGTACCCGTCGCTGTAATCAGCAGCACCCGCGAGGTCGAGCAGGCGGGTGGATTTCCCGTCAGCCTCGGCTTCGGCCACCCAGGCTTAGACCTATCGTCGGTGTGCGCCTGATTACAGGCCCAGCAACAGCCCTGCGATCTGCATGGCGTTCAGCGCCGCGCCTTTGAGCAGTTGATCCGCCGCCACGAACATCGAGATCTGATGCCCTGAGGGATCGCCAAGGTCCTTGTGGATGCGGCCGACCAGAACATCACCCTGGCCAGCCGCGTCGATCGGTATCGGACTTCGTTTTTTGGTGCGGTCGGACGACCTTCACGCCGGGCGCTTGCGCCATGATCGGGCGCACATGCTCCTCGCTGATCGGCTTCTCGCATTCGAAGTTGATGGGCGCGCAGCACGGGTACGCGGATGCAGGTCACGCCAGTCACGATTATCCCGTCATCGAAGGTCTTGAAAGTTGGCAATTGAGATTGACACGCGTGAACTTCAGGAACCTCTTCCTTCGCAGCGGCGCCGGCCCCGCTGGCGGCCCGGTAAGTTGCGCTTATCACGCGCTGATGCGGTTCTTCTGGTGGATCGGCCAAAGCAGCACCAGCGCGGTGATCGCGGCGCACTTCGGGTTAGCGATGATACCCTTGCGGTCGCGGACGCGGGCCGCATTGATCTCGAGGATCACCAGCGGCAGGTTCGGATCCATTCGGAAAGCGGAGGAGTTGTCGATCAAGAAGCATTCGAGATCGGACACTCTCAAGTCGCCTTCAGCATTTTCTAAAGCGGCCACCTCCTTTTCTAGAACAACAAGTTCTGTTCATTATGCTAGCCCAATAGAGCATGGGATTCACGTCTGCGGCGGCGCAACCGGTAGAAGACTGCTAGATCGAACCTCGATGCTGGATTTCAATTCTTCGAAGGTGCGGTTTGTGCCGGCAAAGACGAACATAACTGCGTGAGTAATGCTTGATGTGAGCAGCAGATCGATAGTATCGAGCTACAAACCAGAGTATGTAAAAACGGCGGAGCCGGCATCGCTTGAATACAGGCACTAACGAGACACCAAGCAACGAAGGGCCGCAGGGCGTGGCATCGCTCGTTGTCGGCTAGGTTTTCCTTGTGAACTGCGTGTCGCAATCGCCCTGAATGATTCTGCTGGTCGCGAGCGTTTCGAAGGCGCTTAATTGGGCCCGATGGCGCGTTTTTCTGATTAACATTTCTCTTCATGTCTCCTCCTGCGGCTGGACGTGGGAGCTCCAGGAGACTTCTCTCGCGGAACCGAACAAGACCCGCCGCAAGAAACCTTGTCGTCCCTGTAGTTGGCCAAGGCTTGGAGCAGCCCCGGCATATAATACTTCTTCGCACCCTCCCTCATTGATTCCGGCATAGCTTTCGGATCGTCTAGCCATGCCATCGCCCGCTCGATCAGCTCGATCGCATGTTGCTTGTCACCACTCTCGTGGTAGTACTGAGCGACCACCATATAAGAAGAGCAGTTGAGGCCGCCGAAGGCCTGCCCAGGATTGAGGATGTGTTCCGAAACATCCCTGCCGATCGCAAAGCGTTCCGCACGCGGAAGGTGCGTGTTGTCGTTCTCCGCATAAAAGAGTTGCCTCATCGCGCCAACCAGCGCACTCAAAGCCTCTGACTGTTTCTCAATCGCATCTCGAACCAGTTGGCGTAAGACCTGGAAACCAGTCGCCGTGTCGCGCATTTTGTGAAGCAAAAGATGCGCATGAATCTCCCGGAAGTGGAGATTGTCCGGCGTCGCGGCAATGCCCTCTTCGACGGCTAATAGCGCTGTCGGCCAGTCCTTTGCTTCCATCGCTGCTCCAATTCTCCGGCGCATTGAGCGTTCGCGCGCTAGGCGCTGGCCTTCCGCAATCCGTTTCGCATCAGCGGCTTTAGCTTGATAGCTGCTGCGCCAAGTGCCGTTTATTATTTTCGGCAAGACGTCGTCGAGTGTGATCGGATGACCGATAAAGGCAATGTGGCCGTCGCGGTCGACGACGAACGATGTCGGAATCCCAACAGATGAGCTGGCATCCATCCAAACCTTGTTCATTTCGCCCGTACTGTCGAACCCGATTCGATAGTTCAAATTTGAGAACTTCTCAGTCAACCATGCGTCCAACTTGGTGCGAGCCTCATCCGCCGTTGGTGCTTGTTCCCTAGCTGCGACTCCGACGACCTCAAGCCCCTCGTCTTTGTATTTTGCTTGCAGCTCAATGAGATGGGGCATCGCCTCCTCACATGGACCGCACCAGCTTGCCCAAAATTCGACGATGTACACTTTCCCTGGCTGGAAGTTCGTAAGGGGGTCGCCACGCAGCCAGTTCTCGACTTTGAGCGAAGGAGCCGGGGTCGCCATGCACAGCACCATCATTTCTTCTCCAAAGTCAGTTGTTGCGAGAGCTTGCCTCTACACTGAGTTAGCAATCACCGTGCCAGGCGCTCCGCGCTCACTAAGCACATGAAAAAGCTTTAAGAAAAACATCCGCACGCCCAATAGGTCCACTGTAGCCTGACATGCTTTGCGTGAGCGTCAGGTTTCGGGCACGCAACGCGCCCTTCGGGTCGCCAAAACGCGAATGCGCATCCGCAAGCCGCGACGTAGGCTTCGCCGTAACGCTCAGCGGCGGGCTCAGGGCGCTCACCGAGTTAAGGATCACCCCTTACTGCCGCGCGATCTAGCCGGGGTGCCCAAGGCCGCTCACATCAAGTGCCGAGCGTCTCTTGATCTGGCGCAAAGGCGGAGACTGCGCGCGCAGCCCTGAACCAGGCTATGCTAGCCAGCCGACAGGCTGCTCACGAGCATTTCTGCCGCACTGATGGGCGGTGACCTGTCCATTGATTGGCACGTGCATCGATCAGTTCGACCCAGCGCTCCCGTGTTATGCGGGTTGCCTTGGACGTGCGGTTCCTGACAATCTCAAATTGGGTGGCCGCGTACTGGTTGCTCCAACCTGGCTCGGGGGATGGTGGAGCAGAGTTAGCCGCGCGTACTCAATACAGTGAGAACGACGTGAAACCATGCAGAATGTCGCAACCAAAGTCACCTAGCCCATCAACTCCTTGCGCCGTGGTCACTGTAGTCCGCGAGCACGAGACGGCGTGGTCTTGTCATTTGACCGATCCCCGAAGGACAGCCGACAGTCCATGTTCGGGCACGGTCAACTCAGGAAAGCTGGGTTGGCGCCAACAGCGCAGGTTGGATGTCGCACGTTGGCAAATAGCAAATGAATCTCCGACTGGGCTTCGATATTGAACATCGCACAGTAGATGTCGTCGGCTCCACCGGATCTCCCGACTTGCCTTCGTCTCTGACAAAGCAGCCCTATTGATAGCGGAGAAAGTCGCTTCAAGCCCGTGACGCGTGCGTCTGACAGTTTGTTGGACACACCCGCGCGCAGGCGGTGCAGCCGATGCAAGCGCCTTCGTCATTCAGCACCATGACCTTTTTTTCGAGCTCATCGTCCTCATCGAGATCGATGATTTGGCCACCCTCGCTTAGCCCCTTCAGCGTCATGACCTCGCGGCCGCAAGCCTTATAGCAGCGGCCGCAGCCGATGCACTTCTTGAGATCGATAGAAACCAGGTAATCCGGTTCCCAACTGCGGCCGTCGCGGGTCCTAAATGACATGGCTTGAGATCCGCTATGCTTTGTCTAGCGCTTGGAGATCTTGGCGCTTGCTTTCGAGCTCGCTGAAAGCAGCGTGGGCCTTCTGCGCCACACTCAGGATCGAGCACCAGTTGACCGGCAGCTCCTCGGAGAGGTCGTGGAGGTCCATCTTGGCTTGGGTCGCCTTCGCCGACAGCTTCTTTATTTCCGCTTTCAGCGCTTCAACATCGTTCATGCTTGCCTCAATAATTCGACACTTCCGGGAACTTACGGATCATCTCAACGCCACTGCTGACGAATTTGTCGCCTTGATCAGCGAGATCAGAGAAATGGTCGAAACCAAAGCGATGCACGTCGCGCAGCTGCTTGCTCACGACAACGAGCCGGCCGCCGATCAACACGATCCGACCGAACCCTTCGTTGTGCATCTTCAGCATTGGGGAGATCATCACTCCGGTCGCCTTCTCGATCGAGAGCGCAACCGCGTTAAAGAACAGCTCCAGCCGCCATGTCGTCTCGGGGTCGGGATTGCCGACAATAGGCAGCGCACGGCGCTTGTGCTTGTCGAGAACGTAGGGCTCGAGCAAATCGAGATCCTTCTTGCCCTCCCAGGCACCGTGGGAGTCCTGGGCGCGCCAGATCTTGACGAGCTCTTTCAGAAATGGCTGCTCCGCCACCGCGGCGGCTGGAGTGACTTCGGACATACCTCCCATCCTAGTTCCTTCAGGTTTCGAAATCCACTGTACGTTCCGGGTCTTTGGCGAGCAGCTTCCGCAGCCAGGGCGGCGGCGAGCCCTTCAGCACGGTTTCGAGTTTAACGCAAAGTTCGATGATGGGCTCTGGTTGCAGCACCTTCATCGGATGGATCTTGCTCGCGACGACTCGTGCGGCACCCGAGCCGCCGATCGCCGCAACATAGAGGATTGCGCAGTCCCTGATCGCCTCGATCTTGGGCGCGAGCTTATCCTCATTGCCGTCTTCCGTGAGGTCACCACCGAACTGGATCGCCTCAATGAACCGATGCCCCTCCGGGCCAACCTCGTAGATCGCGATGTTCTTGGCCCAACCGAAGTGCGCATCGACATGCTTCAAGTCCTGAGTGGCGAATGCAACTTTCATCCGATGTTGTTTTCTTTCCTGCTCAATGCAACCCAGGCGAAACGACCTGCAGGTCAGAGTTGGTGGATCGCCAGGTGTCAGGCGTCGGCCCATGGTTGAGTTCGCGGTCGGTGATGATGAGATTGGCGATGTCAAAGATCAGGTCGCGCGTGCCGCGATAGCCAACCGTTGTGAGGTGCGCAGCGCCAACGCGATCGAACATCGGAAAGCCCACCCGGAAGAATGGAATATTGAGTCGCGAAGCGGCCTGGCGGCCATGTGAATGCGACATCAAGAGGTCGCAGTCACGCGACCTGGCAAGCTCTTCAAGATCCTCCAGATCGCCGATCAGGACATTCTCGGTCCTGACCCGCTGCAGCACCGGGGAGTTCGTCGTCGTCACCGCAGCAGTGACCTGCGCCCCCATCTCATGGAGCGAGTTGGAGAGGTCAAATAACAAATCCGGCTCGGCGCCGATCGCGAGCTTGCGGCCGCCGATATGGAAATGAGCATCCAGCATGGCGTCTGCCAGCTGTCCACGCTGCCGGCGATATTTCGAGGGTACTGACCGGCCGGTGATCTGGCTCAAGAACGCCATAAAATCGTCGTTTGGGATAAGGCCACAGAGCCGCTCGAACAGACGGAACGGCGCGCCTGTCCGCACCTGCATGGTCTCGGCCGCACGGCGCATTTGCGCGCCGATCGCGATCGTCCAGGCCACCTGCCCCATGGTCGCAATTTCGTCCACTCCAATCCCCCCGATTGTAGTCGGCGTGAATTCGTCGGGGATGTGGCCGTCCAGGGACCCTGCAAGGTCCGGCAGGAAGGAGGGCTTGAGACCGAAATCCTCAAAGATCGTGCGAAGCTCGTCGAGGTCGCCGGGCGTGAGGTGGCAACCAGGTAGCACGTTAACGCGGGAGGCATCGCGCGGTCTGGCTGGGTCGAACGGTGCCACAAGCACCTCGATCATCCGCGCCACCGTCTTCCCCCAGCCATCCTGAAAGGCATCCTTGAAATCCGGGGTCGAGACGTAGACAAGGGGGAGCTTTTCGAGCTGCGGGTGCTTCTGTCGGATCAACCGGATGAAGGCTTCGACGTCATCGCCGTTGGTCTCGGTGACCCCAGTTGAATTGATGCCAATGATCTCGGGCTCGGCGCGATTGTAGATGTTGAGGATCGCTTGTTCGAGATTCTCGTGGCCGCCGAGCACGGTTGCAACCTCGCTCATAGCAGTTGTCTGCATCGGCACGGCTTCATTGAAATGGCGCACGAACAGCGTCAGCCCAAAGGAGGCGCAACCTTGCGGGCCGTGCAAAAGCGGCATCGCGCCGCGCAACCCCATGAAGGCAAATGAGCCGCCGATCGGCTGACTCATCTTGAGCGGATTGACCGAACAGGCTTTCTTCGAGGTAGTGACGATCGCCATGTCCCCTACTCCGCCGCCTGCAGTGCCGGCGGCTGGAGATCGGATGGAATGTCCCTACAAGCAATGCACCGCCCGCTGGAACTGGTGCACGGCGTGTTGGGCTCGGCGAGCTTCGGGCCATGCGCCGCAATCGCGCTCTCACGCTCGCTGGCCTCAGCTTGATTGGAGAAACTTATCGCCCTGACGCCGTTCCTGCTTGGGTCCCGAACTGGATTCGCGGCTTGCGCATTCATCTGGGCAACCGTCCTTCCCTGAGGCTTCCGGTCGAACTCATCCCATGGCGCGCCTTGGCGGAGCTGATCCCATATCGGACTGTAGAGCGCCTTCTCGATCTCTTCCATGAGCTTGAGGATCCCGACATAGCCCATATAGGCGTGGCAGCGCTCCTGGTTGATATCGAGCCACGGCATCGCCGCCTTCAGTGCGACAAATTGCGACTTGCCGCCCGAGAGCATGATATCGGCTTTTGCGTCCTTGAGCATCTTGTAGATCTCGCGAGGCGACATGTCCTCGATCATATGGGCCTCCTGGCCCATTAATTCCTTGATACGTTCCTTGTCCTTCTTGGTCGATTTCTTCACGGACGTGCCGACGATCTCGAGCCCGGCCTCCTGCAAGGCGGCCACCATCGACCAGGATTTCACACCGCCGGTGATGAGAACAACCCTCTTGCCGGCAAAGCGCGGCTTGAAACGTTCAATCGCAGCCCAGGCCTTGGTCTCTTCCCGTGCGATCAGGGCTTGCGTGCGTTCCATCAGCTCAGCCGGCGCGCCACTTTCGATCAGCATGCGCGCGATCTGGCGGAGTGAATCGCTGGTATCGTCGATACCGTAGAAGGAGCCTTCAAAAAACGGGATGCCGTAGCGCTGCCTCATCTTGCGTGCGACGTTGATCATTGCCCTTGAGCAAACCATCATCGCGGCTTTGGCCCGGTGCGAATAAGCGACCTCGCGATACTTGCCGTCCCCCGAGATGCACGACAGGATCCGAATTCCGAGCTCATCGAGCAGGGGCTTGACCTGCCAGAGCTCGCCGGAGAGATTGTATTCGCCGATGATGTTGACATCATACGGCGTCGTGTAATCGGGCTCTCCGGTACCGATGACATGCTCCAGCAGTGCTTCGCCAGCAAGCTTGTTACCAAGGTTCTTCGACCCGACAAATCCCGGTGAATTGATGGGAATGACCGGTTTGCCGAACTTGGCGGAGGCCGCCTTGCAGACCATATCGATGTCGTCACCGATCATTGCGGGCACGCATGTCTGGTAGACGAAGATGGCCTGCGGGTCGTATTTCTCTGTGATCTCCTTGACTGCCCTGTACAGCCGCTTCTCGCCGCCGAAGACGATATCGGTCTCGCTCATGTCTGTGGTGAAGCTTCTGCGCCACAGATCGGAGCCGGACGAGACCGAACCACGATTGTCCCAGGAATTGCCCTCACAGGCGATTGGACCATGCACAAGATGGGCGACATCGGTGAAGGGCTGCAGCGCGACTTTGGCGCCATCGAAGGCACATCCGCCGGCGGCGCCGCCCGGCTTGAGCTGCTTGGTGCAACCATTCTTGCGCTCGACCCTCGACTTGCTCGCGTTCCTGGCGCAGCCCGGTTCGTTAAAAACGTCCTGTATGGTCGTGGGAAGCGAAGTCATGGTGTCTCTCTCGGGGATGTCAACACACCGCAGACCACAAGGATGGACGGCGGACAACCTGTGATCCCCGCCGCAGCGCCGCTGGTCCTGCGGACGATGAAGCGGGGAGCTCGCCTTAGCGTATGATGTCGAAGCTGTAGTCTGTCTTGCCAACCGAGCTGGTCTTTCGATCGACCTCATCAAAGATCTTGTCGAGAATCTTGACCAGCACATTCATGCTCCCCTGATAGCCCCACACTGGATAACGATGGTGATGATGGCGGTCGAAGATGGGAAAACCGATGCGGATTAGCGGCGTTCCAGTGTCGCGCTCGAGATACTTGCCGTAGGTGTTACCGATCAGGAAATCGACCGGCTCTGTGAACAGGAGCGATCGCATGTGCCAGAGATCCTTGCCTGGGAAGGCGCGGCAGTTTTGACCGAAGGGCGAGCTCGCGAACAGCGCCTGCATCTTCTGCTCCCAGGCCTTATTCGCGTTGGTCGACAGCACGTGGATCGGTTCAGCGCCGAGCTCCAGCAAGAATGCGGCCAGGCCATAGCAGAGGTCTGGATCCCCGTAGATCGCGAACTTCTTGCCGTGAACATGCGCGCTGGAGTCAGCCATTGCGTCTACCAGACGCCCACGCTCCTGCTCCAGCGCATCTGGTATTGCCTTGTTGGTGACACGCGACAGGGTCATCAGGAAATCGTCCGTGGCGCTGACGCCCAGCGGGTGATTGAAAGCGACGACCTCCTGATCGTGTCCCTTGATGAAGGACAACGTCTTCTCCGTGCAATATTGCTGCATGGAAATGGTTGCCTTGGCGTGGACTGCGTTCGCGGCATCCTTTAGTGTAGTGCCCCCATCATACATGCGGAACTCGCCGTCCGTGGGGGTATCGAACACGTCACTGTTATCCGCGAGGATGGTGTAGCCGATGCCCATCAGATCGAAGATACGCTTTATCTCACGGACGTTTCCGACAGTGTAGCCGTCGAAGCCACCGATGAAGTTGATCGTGTTGTTCGCTTTGCGCTCGAGTTTTGGGGCCGTGCCGGCTTTGCCATCCCAGAAATGCTCGAGGATGCCCTTGAGCGTGTTGTCGTAGCCAGTAACGTGGCTGCCGACGAACGCAGGAGTGTGAGCGAATGGTACGTCGTAGTCCGCTGGGA
Organism: Bradyrhizobium sp. Kon10; assembly: GCF_055807395.1. NCBI lineage: Bacteria > Pseudomonadati > Pseudomonadota > Alphaproteobacteria > Hyphomicrobiales > Nitrobacteraceae > Bradyrhizobium > Bradyrhizobium sp. Kon10. The sequence goes on from NZ_JBVVOZ010000026.1 coordinate 50,999, forward strand.
CTGAACCTTTTTCCTTTGATGTTTTAATGAAGGCATTGAGATCGTCGCCGATGACTTCCGCCATGCAGGTCGTGGCGACCGCGATCATCTTCGGCTTGTACATGTTATAGCTGTTGGCAAGCCCGTCGGTAAGATTGTTAAGCCCGCCGAACACGGCCGCGTCTTCCGTCATGGACGAGGAGACGCACGATGTCGGCTCCTTGAAGTGCCGTGACAGATGGCTGCGATAATACGCGACGCAGCCCTGTGAGCCGTGGACGAACGGCAGTGTGCGCTCGAACCCGAGGGCGGCGAACACCGCACCCAGCGGCTGGCAAGCCTTCGCCGGATTAACGGTTAGCGCCTCGCGGGCGAAGTTCTTCTCGCGGTACTCGGATGTCTTGGACCATTCTTTGATGCGATCGACGTCGGCGGGATCATGCGGATTCTCAAATAGTGCCTTCTTCTTGGCCAGCATCTGCTGGTATTCGTCTCCCTGGAAAAGCTCAGAGTGGTCGAGTATGTGTTCGGCGTTCTGTGTCATCATGGCACTCTTTGGGTTCTTGTGTTCGTTCTCCTGCCCCTTCCCTCCTCTGCGGGAAAGAAACGGCCAGGGCGTCGGTTTCTTATTCCGCTGCCATGAGGCTCGGCTGCGGAGCGTCCTTCCAAGGTGCGGTGGTCTTCCCCCAGATCGGGGAGTTGATCGCCATGTCCATGTCGCGGGCGAAGATCGCGAAGCCGTCATAGCCGTGGTAAGGACCCGAGTAGTCCCAGGAATGCATTTGGCGGAACGGCACGCCCATTTTTTGGAAGACGTATTTTTCCTTGATACCGGAACCTACGAGGTCTGGCCGGATCTTTTCGACGAAGCGCTCGAATTCGTAGCCGGTGACATCGTCGTAGATCAGCGTGCCATCTTTGACGTAGTGCTGGGCGGTGCGTTGGTAGTCATCGTTATGCCCGAACTCATAGCCCGTGCCGACAACATCCATGCCGAGGTCCTCATAGGCGCCGATGACGTGGCGGGGACGTAAGCCGCCGACGAACAGCATTACGGTCTTGCCTTCGAGCCGCGGCCGGTATTTCTCGGTCACCGCGTCGACAAGCGGTTGATATTTCGCGATGACGCGCTCGGCGCCTTCTTTGATCTTATCATCGAAAAAGCTTGCAATTTTTCGCAGCGACTCCGCAATTTTGGAAGGACCGAAGAAGTTGTACTCGCACCAGGGAATCCCGAATTTTTCCTCCATGTGCCGTGAGATGTAGTTCATCGAGCGATAGCAATGCAGTATGTTGAGCTTTGCCTTCGGCGTCGCCTCCAATTCAGCGAGAGATCCATCCCCGGACCACTGCGCGATGACGCGCAGGCCCATTTCTTCGAGCAGGATTCGTGACGACCAGGCGTCACCGCCGATGTTGTAGTCGCCGATGATCGCAACATCATATGGTGTCGGCTCAAATTTCGAGCTGCTCTCTGTGGCGCTCTTGTCAAAGATCCAATCCCGAACGGCGTCGTTCGCGATGTGATGGCCGAGCGATTGCGACACGCCACGGAAACCCTCGCACCGCACAGGCACGATGGTTTTGCCCCCATATTCCTTCGACTTTTCGCGGGAGACCGCCTCGATATCGTCACCGATCAAGCCAATCGGACATTCGGACTGAATGGTGATGCCCCTGTTGAGAGGAAATAGCTCCTGGAGCTCATCGATGAGTTTCGTGACCTTTTTATCGCCGCCGAACACGATGTCCTTCTCCTGGAAATCGGAGGTGAACTGCAGTGTCACGAACGTGTCGATGCCGGTCGTGCCGACGTAGTAGTTGCGCCGCGAGCCCCACGAGTACTGACCACAGCCGACCGGACCGTGGCTGATGTGGATCATGTCCTTGATGGGTCCCCAGACCACGCCCTTGGAGCCCGCATAGGCGCAGCCGCGGATGGTCATCACGCCGGGAATGGACTTGATATTCGACTTGACGCCACAATCCGACTTCCCCGCCTCGTGAACACTGAGATGCTTGGCGCGCCTTTTGGCGGTCTTCTCGGGGTAGACCTTCAACACCTCGTCGATTAGCTGCTTGTTGCGCGCCTTGATCTCTGCAACGCCTTGGGTAGATGCTCGGCTCATACACGTTTCCTTTTCGATTGTGGTCTCAACAAGAAGCGACGCTTTTGTGGTGGACCGACGGATTTCCGATCCGGCGTTCAGGTGTAAAGCGTGCAATCTTCGTGAGCGGTCCTACCGATCGCAAGTTCGCGGCGTTCTGGACCATGTCGCAGCCGTCGTTCACGACCTTGTAGCTCATCTCGGCTAAGCGCTTAGGAGCGCCATGTTTGACGCTGTTGATCGATGACCAAAACGCGTCTCGGTGAAGTCATACCTGCTCTCCAGCGGTTAATCATATCGGCTTCTTTACTCGCGTACGATCACGAGGCATGTCCCTGTGCATGGCGATGCAAAGGACTAACAGACGCTTCTTGCGCAGGGGTCTGCAACGAGTGTGCCAGCGCCGGTTGAATACAAAAAGCAACGTCGGTAGAGCCAGATAGCCGGCCGGCTGCGGATTGTTATAAAGCTGACTCTGTCTGGCAGCGACAAGAGTAGCCGCTAACGCCTGTCTGAAACAAAACAATCGGTTACGCGCTCTGCGAACGCCGCCAAAGATCGGTTACTCGCCGCATGAAGGTCGAGTCAGGGACGAAGAAAGTATCGCCAAGGAGACAATCACTCACCTTGAACATCAACGAGCACCGGCATTTCGGGATCGGGCTCATCGCTGCCATCGTCGCGCTTTCCGCTTTTATGAGCACGTCCGTCGGAATGCTTGGAATGATCCCACTTGCCGCGGCGTACCTGCTGGCGACCATCATCGCCGTCTGGGGTCGGGATCCCTACGCCTGGGTATTGGCCATCCTGAACGTCGTCTTCGGCTTCACGGTGCTCGGCCGGTTTGAGCACCTCCTGTGTGGGCGCTGATTGGTGCTCGAAAATCGGCGTTGGACGTAACAGAATTCGGCCCTCGGCCTGGGGAAGACTCCAGCCGCGGATCCCGCTCTAACGATGTCCGATCACGATCTCCGCGCGAAGAGCGGCGGCGAAGGATTCAGTCAGCCGAATCTCGATTGCAGATCGGGCACTGCAGGGTGGGTTCATGAGCGCTTGGCTGCCGTCGGCCTAGATGTCATGAACCCTCCGTTTCGGCGGCTCTTAGGCCCGAATAAACGTGATCCGGCCCGCTTCGCCACGCTTCCGATGTCGCTTTACTTTTATTTCGACGTCCCGATCGAACCCCGTCAGCATGCGCAGCAGCTTTTCGGCCGAAACCAACTTGAACTGCCCCGAAGCAGCTTGGACGGGTTGGACTGCTTCACGCCCACCAGCTTCGCCGCTTCGGTTTGAGTGATCTCCCGCTCCCGTCAACCGCTTCAGTTGTACGATGAGGGCTGCCTTGAGTTCGTGCTCGTCGGCGTTCGGTAGCCGGTGGGCCGGCAGCTTCTTCTTCTTCGTGCTCATGATCGGGCTGCGCGTTTTGTTCCGTGTTGATAGCTTCGGTGTCGCGCAGGCGCCGCCATGCGAGGCCAGTTCGTCCCTGAATGCGGATCGCCGGCCAAAAGAGCTGCCGATCGGACCGGGAGAACGTCAATTTGAACGCTCTACCGCGCTCGAGTGCCTTTGGAGTTTTGCCTAAACTTTTGCGGGTGTGCTCGTCTTGGAGGACGGCATATATAGCCCCGGGAGCACATATGTGTGTGCCTAAGAATATGGACAGTAATTCGTGTGCGCGCGCCTGCGGAATTCAGCGTAAGACACGTCACTTGGATAGAAGAGATTCTGGCCAATCTGTGAATTCCAACTCGAAGCTACGTAGGCCAGTGGGTTTTGTCGTGAATTTAAGGGTCTTCCCTGAAAGGCCGGCCAATGAACCAGATGCGAACTTGAAAACTGTCGTGCCGGAAGTTGCGACCCCAATGCCTTGCTCGCCTTCCATGCTAGAGAAGTCGGTCGCCTCGGAGAGTTGCCCAATTGCAACTCCCTCCAGCGCGTGGTGAAATTCCATGGACGCCAAGTATGTCCTTTTGTCAGCAGCCCACTCGCTGACCGACACTGCTGTGATCCCCGCGTCGGTCAAGAGACCACCTGCAATCCGGCAGCCATATTGAACGGTGAGAATGACCCGCTCATTCCGAACTCCGGCCGGCTCTCGATCGGCGGCAGTGATCGTGCACGCGTACCGCCTTGTTTCCGCAACCGCCCCCATGCTTAGCCCGATCCACTCGAGAGCGGAACATAGTACAAAAGCGAGAGCGGGTCTTATCATTCGACTGCACCTGATCTGAAATATCGTTCGCCTGCTCTGTACAATCTGACGTTACGGGCGATTCAAGCTCCTTCGATCGCTCTGCCGGATCAACGTTACTCAGGTGACTGCGGTGTTCGCAGAAACGAGGCGAGCGGTATCCCCCGGCAGCGCCCTTTGATGGGGGCCGGAACGATTTCATTATCGGTGCGCAGCGGGCAGCACGTCGGTGAACCAAGGCTATGGGCCGAGCTTTTCAGGTCGGCGGCGGCCATGAGGGGCGCGACGGCCCGCGGCGCCGGAGCGCTACATTCCTGACTCAGGCGCAGGCGCTCTGTGAGCGGACGCTATTTAACGCGGAATGCTCCCGCGGCACGGTCCCGAAATTTTGCTTCACAATCTCAATGTAAAAGGAAACGTGGCCGAGACGAGCCGTTCAAAGGCAGACTGCCGCTCAAGCAGACGCTCTTCGAGCATCTTACGCTGGAGATCATCTAGCTCGCTTTGAAGCCTTCTGCGACAACGCCAAATGTCATTCCGTACGGATCTGATCTCATTCAAGCGATCGTCAATCGAAGCCATCACGGATACCGTATCCCAACTTGAACCAGCCATGGACAAGTGCTCAATCGCTCCTTCCTCGGATCTCAGGACTTGGGCCATCTGCGGACATGATGTCACGATCTCCTCCCAGCGTGTCCTCTTGTATCGGCGTCTTTCAACGCAAGAGCACGAAGTAGCGGCTGCTCCTGCAGAAGTTCAGCTTATTTTGCCCTCAGCGCGCAGGATTTCAAAAGCTAGCAGCAGCCCGTGAGTGGGCCGACTAGGTAATTCAGCCAACACCGGCCGGATCAGGGGTCAGGCCGGTCACCTGTCGAATTGGCTAGGACGGTCGCACCGTCAGACTCTGGGCAGCCGCGCCTTTCAGACTTGAGCATGGCAATTGCCATGCCACCGAACCTCAGGTGGAATTGAAACAAGCCATGTTCGGTTCGGAGGCTCGTCCTTGCAAACGAGCCGGGGCTTCGCGGCGGCGGCGCGCCAGAGCGCCCCGCATATGAGTCGGAGAGGCTTCAGTCGGCGGGACTCGGCGAAATCGTGAACAACGCGCACCGCCGGGCGCCTTGGGTCAGTGTCTCGCCCAGCTGCGTAGGTCTTGTTACTGCCATTCCCGCGTACGGCCGGCAAGCTGGCAAGCGAACCTCACCACAAAAGTATCTGCGGTCATCTCTAGCCGTGCCTGGCGCTTGTGGCATCTGTGACACTGAATGTAGTGATCAAACCAACACATGCGACTTTGCTTGTTCGTCCGGACTCGTTGTACAATTAAATCAGCGACTTGCATCTCGGACGCAACTGGCATCGCAGTTGCTAAACGTCCAATGACACCGTGATCGCTGAGCGCGCCCAGCGGTATAAGACGGATACATCAACTTTGCGGGGGCGTATTGACCAACCAATCGCTCGATGGAGCACCGATGCGGCCACCGGACAGCTTACTGCTTGCGGCACGCTTGTCGTTGACAGATCGACCATCACGCCGAACGTTGAGGCGCTAGTCTGATCCACCAACAGAAAGGCCGCGACTAGCTCGAAGCGAACTCGCGAATCACATAAGCCCCTCAAGCCCGTGCGTGAACGCCGGCGGCGAGCACCTCGAACTCGCACATTTTGATGCAGCCTCGCTTCAGAGGATCCGGTGCATGCTGCGCCGGACCGTCGAGGAACGCGGGGCTTCGCCTTCGACTCTTTCCTTGTTTAACAATCAGAACTAATGAGGCGGGTGGTATGAACAAATCGATCCGGGAGCTTCGACTCGTGGCTGAGGCATCTATTTTAGCTGTTGGGCTGCTGATGTCGTCAGGAGCTAACGCCGACGATGATCTGATGAGAAATGCCAGGCAGATCTTCCATCCGATTCCCTCGGTCATTCCTGCGGTAAAAGACAATCCAGTGACGCATGGAAAGGTCGAGCTCGGCAAGATGCTGTTCTTCGATCCGCGGCTATCGGCCAGCGGGATCATTAGCTGCAATACGTGCCACAATCTCGGGACCGGCGGAGTCGATGTCGGTCCGACTTCCGTTGGCCACGGCTGGAAGGTCGGCCTACGTCGGGCCCCAACCGTCTACAACGCAGTGTTCAATGCGGCCCAATTCTGGGACGGACGTGCCGCGGACCTCAAGGCGCAAGCCACCGGTCCTGTGCAGGCGAGCGCCGAAATGAATGCGACTCCGGATCATGTGCTCGGTATCTTGAACTCAATGCCCAGCTATGTCGTCTTGTTCAAGAACGCTTTTCCGACCGAAGCGAGACCGGTCACCTTTGAAAACTTTGCGAAGGCGATCGAGGCTTTTGAAGCGACTCTCATTACGCCTGCGGCTCCATTCGATCAGTATCTCGAGGGCAATGCACATGCTCTCGATGATCAGCAGAAGTCCGGGTTGGCACTGTTTATGGAGAAGGGATGTTCCTCTTGCCACAATGGAATCAACCTCGGTGGACAGGCCTACTTCCCGTTCGGCGTGACGAAAAAGCCGGACGCAAGCGTGCTTCCGGACGCCGATAAGGGGCGGTTCGCTGTCACTAAGGCGGTCGGCGACGAATATGTCTTCCGCGCGGCGCCATTGCGGAACGTCGCGTTGCGAGCCCCTTACTTTCATTCGGGACAAGTTTGGAGCCTCAAGCAAGCTGTTGCCCTGATGAGTGAAGTCCAGCTCGGCGCCAAGCTTAGCGATAGGGAGGAAAGCGACATTGTCGCATTTCTGAATTCGCTGACCGGTCGGCTGCCTAAGATCGAATATCCGGTGCTACCAACGCGTAGCAACACGACACCAAAGCCTTCAATAGACAGATAGCCTTAGCAGCACAGGCCTCATTCCCTGCCGAACAGCAACAGATCCAACGCAAGAAACCGGCATCCCGCAATGACGCCTAAATGAACGATCTTGTGCTGTCACTCATCACCAGCACTATCAAAAATGCCCGGCCTCCACGGGAGGCCGGGCAGAAGTCACGCAGGAGCGACGCTCCGTTCCGCATCGCACCAGCTTTCGTCGGTAGGGAGGACTACCGGCGATCGATTTACGGCGAGGGCACTCGCCGTCAAACAACAAGAAGCGGATATCGCTCCGCGCAACTTAGCGAGCCGCCAGCCTTCCGCTCCTGCCTGAAAGTTCAACACTTGCCACCACTTGCCAGCTGTCCGGTTAGCAAGGGGAGCCTTGATGGAGCTGGGATCCATCGCGCAGGCGGTTTGGCTGCCGTGTCCTGAAACTCAAGCGTCAGTTTGCCGTCACGCGGCAGCGTTTGGCAGCGCCCCGACACCAACAACTCTTCTCGAAGATCGGGCCAAGGCGCCAATTACGTATAAAATTCTGTAAGGGCGGTAAAATCGATTGTTGTGATGGGACGCATCCACGCGATGGATAAATGAAAAGATAGGGCCGTGGTTCGCGTCCAGCGTTAGTGAGGTGGAATATGTCATCTGATCGGTGTGGCCGGCATGCTGGCGTCCTCCGGATTCGAGCTTCTCACCGGCTGTATGCGATCGCCTCCACCGAGGCAGGCCGGCATTCGCACGCGCTGGAAGGTTTGGGAGGCTCGCAAGATGTCCCGACCTCCCAAACCGCGTTCATCCTATTCACAAATACGTTGGCGACACGCTCCGCACGATCATGTCTCAGCCCGCAACTCGCGTGCAGCGGCCACCATATTGACGAGCGCGGGACGCACCTCCTCCCACCTTCGAGTTTTCAGTCCGCAGTCGGGATTGATCCAGAGCTGCCGATCGGAAACCCGCTGCCGCGCCAACACGATCAGCTGCTTGATCTCCGCTGCTGCGGGAATGCGCGGTGAATGAATGTCATAGACGCCCGGCCCGATCTCATTAGGATATTTGTAGCTCTTAAAAGCATCGAGCAATTCCATTCTAGAACGCGAAGCCTCGATTGAAATGACGTCGGCATCCATTGCTGCGATCGCATCGATGATTTCGTTGAACTCGGAATAGCACATGTGGGTATGGATCTGAGTTCGATCAGCGACAGCGGAGGAGCAAATGCGGAAACTGTCCACTGCCCAGTCGAGATAGTCCTTCCACTGCGATTTGCGTAGCGGCAATCCCTCCCGCAACGCGGCCTCGTCGATCTGGATCATGGTCGCTCCAGCCGCCTCAAGGTCAATGACCTCATCTCGGATCGCGAGAGCAATCTGTCGGCATGTCTCGCTCCGCGGGATGTCGTCACGGACGAACGACCAATTCAGGATCGTCACCGGTCCGGTCAGCATAGCCTTGACGGGTTTTTTGGTCAGAGACTGCGCGTAGCGCCACCATTTGACGGTCATGGGCTTCGGGCGGGAGACATCTCCAAACAGGATAGGAGGACGAACGCACCGCGAGCCATAAGACTGAACCCAGCCGTGCTTGGTAAATGCGAAACCCAACAGCTGCTCGCCAAAGTATTGAACCATGTCATTGCGCTCGAACTCACCGTGTACGAGCACGTCCAGGCCGATATGTTCCTGCCACTGCACGGTACGGGCTGTCTCTGCTTTGAGACGCTGCTCGTACTGCGTGTCATTCAGCGCTCCCCGGGCATGAGCCGCACGCGCATTGCGGACGTCGGCCGTTTGCGGGAAGGATCCGATGGTTGTCGTTGGAAACATCGGCAATGCGAACGCGACGCGCTGGACGTCCGCACGCTGGTTGAACGCACTGCGACGGCGACGCATGTTATCGCCGATGGCGGCCATTCGTCGGGCGACGTTCGCACTGTGGATCTTGGGCGACGTTTCGCGGGTGACGGATGCATCCTCTGAGAGCGCGAGTTCATCGGCCACGTCGGCAGCATGGCCGGCCAGCGCTTTGCCCAATATTGAAAGCTCCTTGATCTTCTGCACTGAAAACGCCAGCCACGCCTTCAGATTGGGATCGAGATCGGTCTCTAGCTCAACGTCAGTCGGAACATGAAGCAGCGAGCAGGAGGGAGCAATCTGAACACGGTCCCTGCCCAGCTTTTTGACCATAGGAGCAAGCTGGTCGAGCAGCGCCGGCAGATTGGAGCGCCAGACGTTGCGACCATCAACGACGCCTAGCGAGACCACGAGATCTCCACGGGCTCTGGCGACAATCGCGTCCAACTGGCCGGGTGCCCGAACCAAGTCGACATGGAGCCCGGCAACGGGCAAAGCCAAGACTGTCTCAAGATTGTCGCCGACGCCCCCAAAATATGTGGCCAGCATGATTTTTAGAGCCGGCACGGCGTTAACGAAATGAGCATAGGCCCGGCGGACAGCCGCCCGAGATGCTTCGTCGACGTCCATCACTAGGCATGGCTCGTCGAGCTGAACCCATTCAGCGCCGCGCGAGGCTAGTTCGCGGAGAACATCGACATAGACGGGGAGGAGCCGATCAAGCAGCGACAGCGGATTGAATGCGGGATTTACGCTTTTGCCGAGCTTCAGGAAAGTGACTGGGCCCACTAGGACGGGCCGCGTCTGATAGCCGAGGCTTCTTGCCTCCTCATATTCCTCGATCGGCTTCCGAGAGGCATACTTAAAGATCTGATCCTGATGAAATTCCGGCACCATGTAGTGGTAGTTGGTATCGAACCACTTCGTCATCTCCTGTGCGGCTACGCCGCGCCCATGCTGAGCGTGACCACCGTCCTGAGCGCCACGCGCCATGGTGAAGTAGGTTTTGAGCGACACAGGACCTTCGGTCCAGCCGTAAACGTCGGGAATGGCGCCGACCATTAGGCTGGTATCGAGCACATGGTCGTAGAGCGAGAAGTCATTCGAAGGAATGACGGTCGCACCGCGGGATTTCTGCCGTGCCCAATTAGCGGCACGAAGTCCACTCCCCGCCTCGAGGAGCTCGGCTTCGCTGGATTTTCCCGCCCAGTAGCTCTCGAGCGCGAATTTGAGTTCGCGTCGTGGGCCGATGCGTGACGTCCCCAGTGTGGCAACGGGAAGCGAAAGGATAGACATAGCTTAGACCCCATGATTGGGGCAAAGGCCATGGCGGACGCATACAGCGAACATCGCGTGAGCGACAACTGCTTGGCGCACACCGGGACACCCCGCCCGTGGACGATATCTTGTCGAGGCAGGTCTCCTGGCTCACGGGTCGTCGGTGCTGTCCGGCCTTCCCGAAGCCGCATGGCTTCAGTGACTTCGTTGGACAGCGGCTCGCCGCTTACAGTTGCGGGGGCAGCGCCGGTTTTGCACCGGCTTCCCTCTTAGCTCCGGATCAAACGAAATCCAAAGACCGCGACGGCTGGAATTATGCGCACGAGGATCGATGCGTCAACCTACCGATTCTCGCGGCGATATTGCCCAAGCGATTGCGAGCGTACTAGCAGCGTGCGAGGGTCTGCGCGCGGCCTGGTGAACAGGCGCGGATCTGTGGAGGCTCCGCTCGTAAAATGCGTTCGCTTTCAACACCGTGCTCGCGTAAACGGATGAACTCCGCGACCGGAACGAACCCGGGCCGTTTTCGCTATCTGTATGATCGCGACGAGGCTGGTTTTCCGTCAGCAGCTTTTCCAACCTGCGAGTCAGGAAGATGCGATGAGCCTTGGCCGGCATCCGTTTGGTCATAGCCCATGAGGCTCCCTAGAAACTGGGAAGCCGGATTGCTCCAGGATCGCACGGATGATCAAGTCGACTCCTTGGTGTTCGGCCGGCCCGCGACGAGGCACGAGGTCGTCCGTCTCCGTGAGGTTGGTTAAGATGATCTTCTCGGTACGCCAGGTATTCACGTGCTGAGCGACTTTGGCGCCGGCTTCGATGCGCTCGTGGCCGCTCGACGCCGGTCTGCCTCGCCTCGGCTCGCAACTAGCGACCATCAGCCTCAACGCCGCCACTGGAGGATCTTCGTCCGACCGAGGCCCTTCGAGGGCCTCCTCGGAGTCGATCAGCGTCTTAAGCGCGTAACGATGTTAATCGACCTCGATGCGCCCCATGCGGCGGGTGGTCGCCTCAAGGTCGACATCTACGACTTCGTTCGCGAAATCGAGCGATGAGGCCTTCTGGACGCGGGCTGCTTATGCTGTCTTGGACGGGACACAGGTGTCAGGGACCGGACAGACCACCGCGCATTGCGGCGTGTCGCAATGGCCCTCGCACTCCGTACATTTTTTGGCGTCTATAACGTAAATGTCGCGCTTCAGGCTGATCGCCGCGTTGGGACACTCGAACTCACATGCGCCACAAACGGTGCATTGCGAAGCGACGATCTTGTAAGCCATGCCTTCCGACTCCTTAGGCGAGCGATGCCATAGGCGATCCCTTTCAAATGCCGTGCCAAACGCAGACGCGCTCAAGGTTGGGCAATTTGCACCCAATTCGGCTGTCCGGGGTCTGAGACCATGTTGCATCTGCGACAGCAACAGGCCGCTTCAATTCCAGGCCAGGAGCCCTCGGGCCCTCTTGAGAGTCAGTCGCCGCTTGAGCGCTGCGAGCGTCCGTCGGTTTGTTTGGGAGGTCAGCGCGGGGCAAGCGACGCTCGACGCTTCCGAAACCGGCCGCGCGACAAAAAGCCGCGAGCGGACGCAGGTCTACGTCGGATCTCGGCAAACCTCCGGTCACACACCACCGACGGAGGTTTTCGCAAGCCTCGCTCATGGCTGCAACGCTAGCTCCGCGGATCGACTCGCTGGAGGCTTGCAAAAACGGGTTTGTGGTACAACAAGCTTCGTAGGGAAGTGAAGTTGCGGCGGGGCGAGCGACACTTGCCTTGCCAAGTGACCGACTGAATTGCACTCAGCCTCATGCCTGGTGCCGAGTAGGCACGGCGGTACTCGTGAGCGCTGCTAGGCTTCGCTTGGCCGCACTCAGCCACTCGTGACGCAAGCTGGAGCATGGTGGAAAGATGACTGTGCAAATTGCTTCAGTGGCATGGCTTTTCCGAACAGATGGCCCTGCGCAAGGTCGAAGCCGAGTTCGGTCACAGCGATTAGGTCGGCCTGGCTCTCCACACCTTCGGCGACGGTGCGCACATTGTACTCTTTGGCTAGATCGACGATATGGCGGCACACCGTTCGCTTGAGGGGCCCATTCGCGCAGCCGCCGACGAACTGACGATCCACTTTCAATTTCATGAACGGGAATTTTTCTACGCCCATCAGCTGTGGCCAATTGGCACCGACATTGTCGATTGCAAGGCCAATGCTGTGAAAGCGAACCTCACGCGCAACCTGGACCAGGAGATCTAGGTTCTGGATAGCTTCCACGCTCTCGATTTCAATCGTCAAACCGCCGAAAGCGGGGTGCGACGGCATGCGCCGACAGAGATCGCGTACCGCCTGCGGGTCAATCAGGAATGCTGCCGGGAGATTGATGGAGAGATCGATCGAAGTTTTCTGCTCCAGAAGATAATGCCAATCCTTGATCGCGCGGTCGATCACGAACTGCGACAACTCCCTAAAATGCGGATCCTGAGGCTCCGGGATGAAATAGGCCGGTGGAACAACGCCCCAGGTCGGGTGCCGCATTCGCACATGCGCCTCTGCGCCGCGACGGCTAAGGGTACGCGCGTCAAACTTCGGCTCATACCAGAGCTCAAGCCAGCCAGCATGTAAGGCTTCTCCGACATGAACCGCGGGACGGGGCGCCGGCTCTTTTGGCAAGAGCATGGCGATCCGATCGCGCAACGTCTCGGCTGCAAACGGCGTCCTGAGCGGCGGCAGCATAGCAAGCCCATATTCACTACCGACCTGCTGCACCGCAGCCATGATGATCGACTCTCGGGCTCCGAACGCCAGCACTCGGCCTGCAAATTCTTCGCGTACCAGTATCTCGAGCAATCGTCCAGGCTCGATGCGGTCCGAGCCGATGCCGAGCAGGATCAGATCAGGGAACTCCGTGCTGAGTACGAGCGGCAGCTCGTCAGCAGTCCTGCATTCGCTAATAACAAACCCCATATTCTCCAGCACATCCCGTAGAAAGGCGCGCAGATGCCGCTTGCCGACGGCCAGGCACGCCCGCGGCCGTACCTTACGTTGCCCGAAGATTACAGGTTTCCCTCCGACCAGTTCGGCCTGTCCATGTTCCATCGCAACCACTCCCGTTCCGTGACGGTGCCTTAAACGAGGAGCGAAGGTCTAGACAAGCTGTGCTTCCCGATATCTTTCGATTGTTCGAGATAAGCTTAAGATAGCGCATTAGTGTGCAAAATCTTTCGCGATCTTGCTCAGACGATTTATCGGGCGCACGGGTGTGATACCTGTCGCGCTTCTCGCAACTTCGTACGAGTGACGCACGCGAGGTGGGAATCTCTCGTTCGGACGCACCGAGCTGACGCCCTATGGCGCTGCCATCATCGTGGTGCACGGTTTATTCAATCGAGTAGTTCGTGAGCGACGATCGGCAATCACTCTTACGAACGTTTGATCGGCATGACCGGCGTGTGCCGTTTGGTGATATGTTTTCCAATCGAAGGCAGTCCATCATGAGTTCGCAGCTGCTCAACCCGCAGTCGTTCTGAGAACGGCAATGGCTTGCAATTAACTCAGCTCTGTTGCCTATAGCGAGTGTGGACGTCCTGCTTCCTACCGAGCCTGATAGTTGCTCTCAATTGCGTTTTCTGTCTCCTACTGAGCATGAATTTCCTCCAGAGGGCTAGGTCGGGTGTTCGTGTTGGCGCTGAAGCGCAAGGTCCGTCTCGCGGGGCACGGCTTTGCGCAAGAGCGTGCCAGGAGATGAGAACGCGGTCGCAGAAGCGGTCGAAGAGCTACTTTCAGAATTAGATTGCCCCGGACCGGAGTTCAGCCTTCAAGGCGCGAACCAGGCGGCGTTGCGCCTGATTCAGGATCCCGAACGGGGTTTCATTTTGTCGTCGAGGAACAAGGCACCGGACAAGATTGTAGGGGTAGCTAGCATCTCGGCCGTACAGGCGGTGAGAGCAGCCGGAGCGTACGCGTGCTTCAGGAGCTATGGATTTCTCGTGAATTCCGGAGCTCTGGTCGGCATCTGCTCGAGGCGGTAGATTCGGCGGCGAAGCGCCGCGGCTGGCAGATGATTGAGGTTGCGTTGCCTCCGGATGGCTATCCGGCCCTAGAACGGGTACGCCACTTCTACGAGGAGAGGGGATATCGGGTTGCAGGATTGCGCGCGCGCAAGAGGCTCTGACAGAAGTACGACCTCTGCGCCACAGACCTAAAGCGTCTCCTGGTTTAGCGTGCTATCGGTAAAGTCCTTCAAGCAGTAAATCCTGCGGCTTGTTGCTTCTGAAAACGAACGCTTCACGCGTGCGTCGCCGCCGAGCATGATCGAGAACCTTGACGTTATGCGGTGCTGACTCCCAGCGCGAGCGGTTACCTCTTCGGCCTTCTTGGCGAGAACGTTCGAAAATATCAGCGACCAATCATTCTTCATTGTGGGAATCGATACCGCGGCCCGCCCGACCAAAAGGCGACAGGTCGGCGGCGGCCCGTTGCGGGCGAAGCCCGACCCAGCCTTACGAATCGTTCTTTTGCGCCTCCCATGCAGTGCGATTTTCTGACTCTGGTTTGAGATCACCGCACACAAACGCCATCCATTCGTCACCAGTTACATTCTTTGGGCAAGTGGCCAGGCCAGTCGTCTACCACTCATTCCTGTATCTTGGTGCGGCGGACCGGCGCGTGAAAGGATTCCGCACCACCTTGCCTCTCCTGCTGGCGAATTTCGAGGAAAGTGAGCGAGATCAGCCATCAACACTGATCCGGTAGCGTTCCGTAATGAGCAATGCGCCGAGTGCCGCGTCTAACACGACATTCGTGCAGCTCCCCCCTGCGCAGGACTGGATGCGAGCGGACCGCTTCGCCGTTTGGCGCCCAATACGAAGACGTGGCCGACGGAATCATGCGCGACAAAGAGCGTCCCATTTTGATCGACCGTCAGTCCGTCAGGACCGCTCGTCCCGAAGAACCAGCTGAATCGTCCGACTTTCCCGACGCCGCCGTCACGCATCAGCGGTACGCGCCAGATGCTATTGTCGCGCGTCACGTCGACGACACAGAGATTCTCGGGCTGGTCGAACGACGGTCCCTCGATGACACAATCTACTGGCTATCCCCACGGTTCGCGTCTGCCCATTCCGAAGAAACACCCGGCGACGAAACTCCGCCGGCATCGACCAAAACACGCTGGTCTCAATCAGCTTGGGCGGGCTTTCGAGATACTCATGATGGGCCTTCCAGTCTGCGACACGGCCGGCCCTCGTATTTGTAGCCGAACTGCTTGGGCATTGGGCCCTTGTTGCGATCGTTGCGCCCAGTTTGCTCCCAGGCGTGAGCCAGGATTCCGACCGCGCGCGACAAGCAGAAGACCCCCCGCGCGAGCGGAGAGGCGAAGCCCAGTTCGCCGTAAATGACCGCGGTCGCGCCATCAATGTTCATCGGAATGAGCTTGCTCTTGCGCTGTTGCATCACCCGCTCGATCGCGCGAGCGGCCTTGGCATAGTCGCCGCCGACACTGCCCTCGTCGGCTGCGGCATCCACCAGCGCCAATAGTGGGGCCGCGCGCGGGTCGACTGGATGAAACCGGTGGCCGAAGCCCGGCAGATATTTGCTGCGGGTTGCGGTGAAATGGTCGATTGCAGCGCCCGCGGCCTGCTCGATCTCTCGCCCTTGGCGCCGTCGCAGCACATCTTCGTAGAGTTCGACAGCCTGCTCCCCTGCTCCGCCATGCACGTCATCGAGCGTGTTGATTGCCGAGGCCATTGCGCCGTTCAGGGGCAGGCCGCAGCTCACCGCCATTTGGGCAATTGCAATGGAGGGCGCATGCGGACCGTGGTCAACGGATCCAACCAGCGCAGCTTGCAGCAGCTGCTCCTGTGCTGGCGTCGGCAGATTGCCACGTAACATCAGCCAGATCATGGCGGGAAAGGAAACGCGGCCTATCAAATCTTGAATTGGATAACCGCGATAGGCGATGCGACCTGGCGCGATATCGCAAATGGAGGTTCGCCACCAACCGGCCGCTTGCTGTCGCAGTTCTTCTTCGCTCATTTCCGGTTCCATCTTTTCAACCTGCCTATTGCCTCATGATATCGGTCCGTCCGTGGCTACGCGGACGGGCAGGAAGTCAGCCTCTCCTTGCTTTGGCGTCCCGACGGCCCGGCTTGAGACCAGTTGCTCGACCTCCGCGTACGAATAGCCGAGCCGCTGCAGCCATCTCTCAGTGTCTGCTCCGAGTGTCGCAGGTGGTGAAGGCACCGAAAACTCCTCATCCAGCCGGAAGCCCGGCCGCGTGATTCGTAACGGCTGCGCATCGTCTTGTTCTGGTGCCAAAGTCTCGACGAATCCGCGCTCAAGGACCTGTGGCTGCTGCAACACTTGCGAGACCGTCAGCACACGGCCGGCAGGGACACCAGCCAGATTCATTTGAGTCTCCCATTCCTCAGCGGGCTTGCAAATCAATGCCTTGTTCAACTCCGCGCTCAGCGCAGCGCGGTTGACCTTGCGCATCTCGCGTCCAGCAAAGCGTGGATCCGCCTTCAGGTCCGGTCGCTCGATCAGGTCGCATAGAGCTTGGTACTGCTTCTGCTCGTTGGCCGAAATGTTCAGCGGGCCCGTTGCGGTGCGGAACGTGCCGGACGGAGCCGCGGTAAAGTTCTCGTTGCCGATGGGCTGCGGCTCGACCCCGGCGTTCAGGTGGTTGGAGACGACCCATCCCATCGCGGCGACGGTGGCTTCGAGCAGGGACACGTCGATGAACCGACCCCGGTGCCTATGCCGCTGGTCGACCAGAGCCGCGGCGATGGCAAACGCAGCAGTCAGTCCCGCGATCGTGTCCGAGATCGGAAAGCCCGTGCGCAGGGGAGCCGAGGCTATATCGCCGGTGACGCTCATGGCTCCGGAGAGACCCTGGACGATCTGGTCATAGGCCGGACGGCCGGACCACGGTCCGCTCTGCCCAAACCCGGAGATCGCGCAGTAGACCAGACGCGGGTTCAGCCTGACAAGCACATCAAAGCCGAGGCCAAGGCGTTCCATCACCTTCGGCCGGAAGTTTTCGAGCACCACGTCGGCTTCCTTGACCAGTCGCAAGAACACCTCGCGGCCCGCTTCCGATTTTAGGTCCAGCGCAACCGACTGCTTGCCGGCGTTCACGGCGACAAAGGAAAGTCCCTGCAGGCGCTCCGCTCTTTTCGGATCCGCGCCGAGGCGCCGCGCCAGGTCGCCACCGTTTGGGTTTTCGACTTTGATCACCTCCGCGCCAAGGCGCGCGAGATGATAGCCGCAGAACGGACCAGCCAGCACGTTTGAGAGGTCGAGGACGCGGATACCGGTTAACGGCAGAGACATTTCGAAAGAGCCTTCTTTGATGATCCGATCACGAGATCCTGGTCCGGGCAGCTATTTCAGCTGCTGCGCGGCGCGTTCCGCGAAACGGTTAGTGAAGGTCTTGGCCAGGTCGATGTTTGCGGCACCGATCTTCGGATCAAAGTCGCTAAGGATGGCCAACGGCACCTTGGCCGCCTCGATGTCCATCTGACCGGTTGACGAGAACAGCGCTTTCGACGCGTTCATGATTTCGATGTTCACCTTGCGATTGTCGGTCTTGTAGCCAGCAGGCACCGCGTCAACGAGCTGTTCCGTCGACACGGTGTTGATCCAGCGGTGCGTTTTGAGCAAGGCGTTGACGAGGCGCTGGACCGTTTCCGGATTCTTATCGATGAAACTCTGCTGAAGGTATAGACAGGCGGTCGGATAGATTCCGCCAAAGGCCTGCTTTGAGCCTTCGAGCGTGCGCGCGTCGAAGAGCGGCGTCGCGCTCTTTTTGCGCGCGAGAAGGGTCGCAATCGGATCGAAATAGACGAGTGCGTCGATATTCTTGGCCTCGAGCGCCACCATACCGGGTGCACCGCTGCCAACTGCGATGATGTTCACATCGCGTGGGCCCAACCCAGATTTCTTGATGTAGTAGCGCGCCATGGTGTCGGTCGATGACCCCGGCGCCGTGATCCCGAGCTTGAGGCCCTTCAGGTCGGCACCAGACTTGACCTTGTCAACGAGGTCGCTGCGGATACCGAGCAACACGCCGGGAATGTCATTGAGCAGGAACACGCAGGAAATTTGCTTGCCCTGCGCCTGCATCTGAATGGTGTGATCGTAAAAGCCGACCGTCCCGTCCACCGAACCGCCGATCAGCGCCTGCAAGGCCTTCGAACCACCGGCCTGGAAGTTTTCGACGGTCACCTCAAGGTCCTGGTCCTTAAACGAACCGAGCTTCACGCCAAGCTCGAGAGGCATATAGTTGAGGATCTGTGATCCCACCGCGATCTTCAATTTTGTCTTTTCGGGCTCGGCGGCATGCGCTGAAATGAGCGGGAATGCGGCTATCGCGATGACCACCATCAGTCGTGGAAAAGCGTGCATGTGAACCTCTTTGAGAATGGCAGCGCTACGATCAAACTTCGTGGGCAGGTGCCGGCCGCCAGACCAGGAGCCGCTTTTCCACGCGATCGACGATGGCATCGAGGGCGACGACGAAGGCGGAGAGGACGATGATTCCTGCGAACACGCCGGTGGCATCGAGGACACCCTCGGCCTGCGCAATCAGGTGCCCCAATCCTGCGGACGAACCGAGATATTCGGCGACCACCGCGCCCATCACGGCCATGCCGACAGACACCCGCAGGCTCGACAGGATCCACGTGGTGGCGGACGGCAGGTAGACGTGGCGCAGCAGGGAGGATTTCGATGCACGCAGCAGGCGGGCATTCGCGAGCACGACCGGATTGACCTCGCGAACGCCCTGAAATGTGTTGAAGAATGCGACAAAGAGAACCAGCGTCACGCCCAGCGCGACCTTGGAGGTGAGGCCCAATCCGAACCAGATGACAAAAATGGGCCCCAGCAAGATGCGCGGGATCGCATTGAACATCTTGATGAAGGGCTGAAGGACCTCGGCCGCAAACGGGCTTAAGCCCAACCAGATACCAAGCGCCGTGCCGATCCCGATACCAGCCAGGAAAGACAGGACCGTCTCCAGCAGTGTTATGCTGACATCGGTCCAGAAGTCGGCCGTTGACATCCACTCTCCGATCCTTGCGATGAGTGTCGACGGGGCCGGAAAGAAGAACGGGTCGATCAACCCGGCCCGCACGCCCAATTCCCAGATCAGGATCAGCCCAAGCACGATGGCGAACTGCGTGAGAGCGACCTTACCCGTGCGTGGCATAGCTTTTCTCCACTTCGGCGCCGAGCAGCGACCAAATTTCACGATAGAGCGCGACGAATTCATCGGTCGTTTGCAGTGCCGAGACATCGCGCGGGCGAGGCAGCGTGATCCTGACATCACCAACCATGCGGCTCGCGGGACCGGCGGACATCACGACGACGCGGTCCGCCAGCGTGATCGCCTCATCGAGATCGTGGGTGATGAAGACGAGGGAGCGCCGGTCCGCCTGCCATAGGTCGAGCAGGATGCGATGCATGAGGCGGCGTGTGTGAACGTCCAGCGCGGAGAAAGGCTCATCCATCAGGACAATCTTCGGCTCCATGATCAGGGTCTGGGCCATGGCGACGCGCTTGCGCTGGCCGCCGGACAATTGATGCGGATAGCGCTCCTCGAAGCCTTTCAGCCCGACCTTGGCGAGCCAGGGCCGCGCCTGCTCGCGCGCTTTCGCGATCGAGCTTCCCTGAAACACCAGCCCGAGGCCGACATTGTCCTGGGCTGTTTTCCAGGGCAGCAGCCCTTCCTGTTGCAGCATGTAGCCGGACTGACCGTTCAGGCCCCTAAGCGATTTGCCGAAAATGCGAACCTCGCCGGCGGCCGGCTTCAGCAGTCCGGTGACAGTATTGAGAATGGTCGATTTTCCGCAGCCGGTCGGCCCGACCACTGCAACGAATTCGGTTTCGCCGACCTGGAGGTTCATGCTTTTCACGGCGGTGAAGTCGCCGAAGCGAATCATCACGTCGCGCAGGTCGACGGCAAGTGCCAGCTGCCCCTCCATTGTTTCGCTCCGCAGAACCTGTTCTAAGCATCAAAACAGGTAACTGGCGCTATATCCGGAGTCAATTGCATTCTGCAACATAGAACGCAGATGAGCATGGATTACTGGACTTTCTATCCATTCTGGATATCTGTTCTGCAGCACAGAACACGAGGCTGTATCAATGGCAAAGACAGGGGTTGATGCGGTCGGGCGCGCCCTGGCGATCCTCAAGGCCTTCGGCGCTGAGCGCGCAGCCATGACGCTGACCGAGATTGCCGAGGCGACCGACTTCTACAAGAGCACGGTCCTTCGCCTTGCCGCATCCCTCGAAGCGGACGGATTCCTGGTGCGGGGGACCGACCGGCTATTTCGACCCGGACCGGAGCTATGGCGCCTTGGGGCGCTCTATCAGCGTGGGCTGGACCTCGGTGACCTGATCAGACCTTCGCTCCATCGTCTGGTCGAAGCAACCGGAGAGACCGCATCCTTCTACATCGCGGAGGGCGACGAGCGCATTTGCCTTTATCGCGTTAATTCTCCGCGTTCCGTCCGGCATCACCTCGAAGAAGGACAACGATTGCCGATTGATCGCGGCGCTGCGGGCCGCGTTCTTACCGCTTACCGCGATTTTGCATTAGCTGATGGAAAGAAGATCAGAGATCGTGGCTTTTACGTCTCGATCGGCGAGCGTGATCCTGAGGTTGCGGCCGCAGCGGTGCCCGTAATCGATGTCTATGGCAAATTGCGGGGCGCACTCTCAGTCTCCGCCATTCGCACTCGCTTTGATGCAGATGCTCGGAAATCTGCCGTTGAAGTGCTGAAGTCCGAGGCTAAAGCGCTGATTGGTTTGCTGCCTGCAAGTGAGCGCTGAGCTACAATGGCAGCGTTCTGTTTATAACGCACAGCTCAGCGGGTGCCGCAATGGCTCTCCTGAGCGTAGCGCGCATTTCTCGCATGGTTGAGGCCTGCAGAACATCCTCGATCTCGACGCCACCCATCCCTACACGGGCATCAGGAGGGAGGCTTCTTCAAGGCTATTACGCTGTTCGTGTGATGTGTGCTGGTGCGCGTGTTCTGCAGCCGTCATGGCCAGACGGCCAAGCTGCGGCGCGCCGACATCGATGCAAGCGCGGTTAGGACGTTTCGCGGATTGTGCGGCCTAAAGCCGGATGGGGTTAGACCGAATCGATTTGGGATTGAACGAAGCCGCTGTCGCGGCGTGCGTGGCGAGGTGGCGTAGATCGCCTCCTGGCTGAGGATGTGGGTGTTGGAGCCCCCCCTCAGACAGGAGTATTGAGACGGCCGATTTGAGCCCTCTTCGCCGTCGCATGATCGAGGACATGACAGTCCGCAATCTGTCGTCGGCGACGCAGCGATCCTGGATCAGCGCGGTTTCGAAGTTCAGCCGTTATTTCGGCCGATCGCCTGAGCGGTCAGAGCTGGAAGACGTCCGGGCCTTCCAGGTGCATCTGGTCTCGACCGACATCTCATGGCCGGCGCTGAACCAGATCATCGTCTGTGCGCTACAGTTTTTCTACGGCGTCACGCTCGGCGAGGCGCTCATCCCGGAGCGCATCCCCTATGCGCGAGAGCCCCGCAAGCTGCCGGTCGTTCTCAGCGCCGACGAAGTGGTGCCGTTCCTCGAGGCGGTGTCGAGCCTGAAGAGCCGCGCGCGCTCACCACCGCCTATGCGGCCGGGCCCAAGGCCTCCGAGGTCGCGGGACTGCGGATCGAACACATCGATAGCACCCGCGGTGTCATCCAGGTGCGCCACGGCAAAGGCGCGAAGGATCGCAACGTGATGCTGTCGCCCCAACTGCTCGGCATCCTGCGCACCTACTGGCGGCTCGCCCGGCCGCGGCTTTATCTGTTCCCTGGGCGTGACGAAGGTCACCCGATTGATCCGACCGTGTTGCATGCCGCCTGCCGCTCGGCGGTCAAGGCTGCGGGCCTGACCAAGCGCGTCACGCTGCACACGCTGCGCCACAGCTTCGCGACACATCTTCTGGAGAACGGAATCGACATCCGGATCATCCAGGTTCCGCTCGGGCACAATAATCCGTCGTCGACGGCGCGCTACACGCAGGTCGCCACCCATACGGTCCGGGCGACGCAGAGCCCGCTCGACCGCCTGTCGCTGGAGGTGACGCCATCGGCATGACAACGGCTCCGGGATCCGGCTTATGACCCGCCCCGACGTCCGCCCGCACCGACCCGCCATCGAGATTGCCGATATCTTGCGCCGGCATGGCGACGCCTATCGTCGTGACCATGCCGGTCATCTCGGTCGCGTCGAGCGGCGGGTGATGAGCGCCATTGTTGGGTGCCGAACCGAGGCGCTCGGCGCAGGCCCGCAATGACTGCGGCATGACGCGGATCGCCTATAATTCCTGCCGGAATCGGCATTGTCCCCTCGACGCTTTCGCTGGTCGCATCCAAAGCCATGCAGCGGGTCAACTGGGTTGCTTACGGCAAGCGGCCCTTCGGCGGACCCGCACAGGTGCTGGCCTATCTCGGCCGCTACACCCATCGCGTCGCGATCGCCAACAGCCGGCTCGCACTCGACAACGATCATGTTGCCTTCACATGGAAGGATTACCGCCAGGGCGGCGCGACAAAGATCATGAAGCTCAAGCCCGACGAGTTCATTCGCCGTTTCCTGCTTCATACGCTGCCCGACGGCTTCCATCGCATCCGCCACTTCGGCTTCATGGCCAACCGCCATCGCGCTGCCAAGCTCGCCCTTTCCCGCGAACTTCTCGATCATGAGACAGCCCCAAACGACAGCTAGCCGCCGCCGCGACAACAACGGTCCGATGCAACAAAATGCCTATCGCGATCTCCAGTGAAGCGCGTCTGATCTCAATTCTTCCCCGATGCGCACATCTCGTGTCTCTGCCTCACGCGCCGAGCCAGCAGATCGGGCCTTCCGATCTCGAACGTGCTGCATGCTCTGGTCCTCGTCTTCGGCCAGAACGAACTTCACACTGGATTAAGCCCGATGGGCAGGGTCAACACCCGCGCCCTCCTCGGCGGTGCAAAATCCATGCGCCAGATTCGTGTGGGCGTCGGCGGCGCCACTACAACGATCGCGCGGTTGCGCCCCAGCGCATCCAGTACGAGGGCAACCTATGGCGTGAGGACACCACGCGGCAATCCTCAGCGCGCGGCAATCCTCAGATGGGCTGTGACGGGCGTCTCTTGGAGAGTCGTACGACTCTCACGGCTACTCGCCGTTCCCAGCCGGTGGTCGGCCGCAGTCGACTCTTCTGGCGCGATTTGGCGGATTGTTAGCAAAGTTGCGCGAGCTGTCCGACCGCCTACATCTGTTCGTCGGAGCCGTGGCCTCTCGCGAGATCCCGTGTCCGTTGCATCGTGCGGGAAAAATATTCGTCGCGCTCGCGGCGCACGCGCTCTTGATGCGCTCTGAAATTTGCTACTCGTTTGCTGATGTGCTCTCGCTCCGAGGTGTCCCAGCTCAACCGCCGGGGAGAATCGGGTGGGGAAGCTTTTGCGATTGGCGCGATGGGTGCTATCAGCTTTGGAATAGGCGCTAAGCTCCGGCGCGTTCTACGAGTGCCGCGGATTGTTGAACCAGCGCCTCCAGTTCCTTCTTCCAGTTCATCTTCCATGTTCTCCGAACAGTCATGGGAGCATGCTAATTTGGTGCGGTACGCTCGTCCAGCTACCCATTTTGGTAGTTGCGAGGCCGCTGCTTGTCCCCAAAATAGTGGCCGATGAGCCATTTGGGCCGATGAAATTCGCGGCTTCCCTGCGAGGAGAACCCACCCAATGGTTTAACGCGACGAAGGGTTTCGGCTTCATTCAGCCGGATGTGAGCGGCCAAGATGTTTTTGTACACATAAGCGCCCTGGAGCGCGCTGGCCGCTCTGACCTGCGGGAAGGGCAGGCAGTCTCTTACGAGCTTAAAGTCGACCCGAGGCGTGGTAAAAGCAGTGCGGAAAATCTGCGTGTTTGATTTCATGTCGTAGGCGTCTGGCCTCAGCCCCCCGCCCAAGCCTGGCGCTTACCTCGGAACGACCCCAGCCGCTTTAAGCACTGGGGTCGTTTCATTTCTCGCCAATTTTCGACGTTTCGCGGGTCCGAATACAAGAGAACGTAGCTAGCGATGCTCGCTAGCACTACTTTGGCACTTTTGTTTTAGCGATTCCTACGAGGAGCCTTTCACAATGGGAGCATCGCAGGGGTGGAGGGCGTTCGAAGAGATCGAGAATGGCTTGCCTGATGGCGGGCATGCTGGGCTGGGGTGGCGGTCCTACGATTCGTTTTTTTCCGTCCCGCTGCTTTGAGGCGGCGGGATTGGAGGAAGGCGTAGGCGATCATCGTCATCAAGGTATGTCTGTGTAAGCCTGTCCAGGATCTGCCTTCGAAGTGGTCGAGCCCAAGCTCTTCCTTGAGTTGCTGGTGCGCCTGTTCACAGACCCATCTGGGCTTGATGGCGGCTGTAAGCATCACGATGGTGGCATCGGCCGGCAGGTTCGACACATAATATTTTTGCTCTCCGGTCGATCGCCGCTCGCCGACGAGCCAGACCTCGTCGCCAGGCATGCACTGCATACGATTATCGAGCATCCGATGCTTATGACCGTCCGCAACCCGAACACGGCGGGCCGCGAAGCGACAGCTCAGCCGGCCCTTGGTCCCCCGTCGCCAGCTGACCTTTCGCCATTTCTCTCCGTTCAACGTTGCCTCGGCGGAAACCGGAGGCCGGTCAGGAATGTGGTATTTGCGGCGCTTTCCAGTTTTTGCGATGGGGAAGATAAGGGCAACGTCCGCGGGGTAGACGTTCTGGCGTCGCGACAGTCCCACTGCCCACAGCAGCCCGCGCTCGCTCAAAGCCTGGCGGAAAGGCCCACTTGATCCGTATCCTGAATCGGCAAGCACACAGCCGAAACGTACGCCGGAGGCGATGACACGATCGATTTCTTCGATCGCGATCTCCGGCTTTGTTAGAGCTATCTGCCGATCCTTCGGCACGTGGGCTTGCCTCATGCGCTCGGGATCGTTCGTCCAGGTCTCGGGTAGAAATAGCCGCAGCCCGACCATCACCGGCACTTCGCGCGATGCCAGCGTCACCGAGACCAGAGACTGACAGTTGGCTGTCTTGCCAAGGGCTGAAGCGTATTGCGGCGCCACGCCGACCGAGCGCTCCCCCTTCTTCGGCAGCGCCGTATCGTCGATGATCAGCCAGGCGTCATCACTGCCAACCATCTTGTCGGCCTCGGCAAGCAGGACTTTCTCCAGCGGGGCCGCATCCCATACACCACTTGCTATGAAGTGATGCAGCTGGTCGTAGCCGACCTGTCCGTCGCGCGCTGCCATGGGCTGGATGCTCTTGCGATCGCCGGAGCCAATCAGTCCCGCCACATAGGCTGGGCACATCTGTCGCCGAGCCTTGTGACCCAATCGATCCAAAAACGGCTCCAGAAAGCGTCCAAGCTCCTTCCGCCAATCCGATCTCCCGCCTCCCATGGTCGGCCCCTCCACAAGCCGACAACCCATGAGTCACAAAAAAACTGATTTGGGAATCCCGCGCAGCTTAAACTCTGCCAAAGTAGTGCTAGCGCGTCGAATCTTTGTCCCGTTTGGTAGACGGGTAACAGTCGGTCCGCCCGCTCGTGATAGCGCGATTTGAAGCGCGCTCGCGAGCGGCTTATTGGTCGGAAGGTCATCCTCGCCGATCATCCTGGACTGGAGGTGGTGGCGCCGGCGCTGATCAAACCCGATGCTGCGGCGCGAGTTCAACAGTGTGGACCAACGAAGGCATGGGAAACCAAGGACTCTCGAGCGGTTCGAGAGGGCTACGATATCAGGGTGCTGCGCGAGCTCCCTTCGCCGGACGTTGGATCTGGTCAAGGTCGCCAGCCTCGAGGGCTCACAACCAGGCAATTCGTAGATTGTGGGCAGCCTCCTCAACGCCCTCCATCAGGAGCCTTCGGGGATCCTCGGCGCGCACGACGCCGCACCTACGGCCGCGGTTGTGCATGCGGTCGCCGCGTTCTTTGCTCAGCCACACGCCTGGCGCGTGCGCTGAAGCTGCAACCGCGTAGTCGCCCTTCAAGGGCTGGATGATCCTCGCCGAGAAATCATAGCTCGTCACGCAGCGGCGATGATCGCTTACCTTCACACCAATGATTGTCGGGGCAGGGCTGGATTGAATTTACTTTAATTGGGCGGGGCCATCTTTGGTTGAGTGCTCGTCCGGTCGCCACGCCATTATGGGATCGCTCTCCGCCCTAGAGCCTCTCGTCGTGGAGGTTGGCAATCCTCTTGGCGCAGCGAACCGGCTAGAACTGAAAATCGAATTTTGAGATGCACGAAGGCAATGCCGAACTCACCTATCGGAATTCCAAGGGGATTTTGCTGAGCCGGGACATTTCGGGCGTCCACCACCGATCGTGCCCCTCGTAATCTAATTTATGTAACCGCGGAACGCTTCCGTCCATCATTAGGGCTTCGCATGGACCAACATATGGCCCGTTGGCATCGCGCGTTGAAGCCTACTTGAGGATTCAAAGCCGGAGCGGCTGCTAGCATCAATGCTAAAGCTCGATCCGTCCTCCTAATTCAACCAGCGCATGCCACGGCACCTTGAAACATCGCGCTTCCGATCGGCATCAAGCGTCGGCGCCTATCTGTGTCAACTATCAACCTTCGCAGTTGATGGAGAGAACGACCCATGCAACCGTAACGATCGGATACCACCGAAGCAGGTCGATTAACATCCGGTGAGACGCCCATGCCATGCGGCGCACGTCCATGGATGAAAAATGCGTACAAGCAGCGGCTGATCATCGACAAATGAAACGGGCGGATCCTTCGTACAGTGATATTTAATGATGACGAGTGACGGCACAGAATCTTCGCTCCGCATCTGGCTCGCCGTCATCGTGCTAGGCATCGCCTCGTTTCACATCGTCTTGGCAGAGATAGCACCTATCGGGCTGTTGTCTCAGATCGCTCGCGACCTCGGACGAGATCAGGCAGCGGTCGGGCTCACGGTGGCCCTCTATGCCTGGATCGGTGCTGCCAGCGCTCTGTTGTCGCCCGTTCTGCTTCAGAAGTTTCCTCGCAAGCCGCTACTCATCGCCTTGACCCTTATCCTTTCCGCAACAACGTTTGCGGCGACGATGTCTCACACTTTCGAAGGGTTGTTGCTGGCACGCACGGTGGGCGCTGTCGTTCACGGTTTCTATTGGGCCATGGCGGCTGCGGTTGCGTCTAAGATTGCGCCGTCCCGCAGTATGGGTGTTGCGATGGCAATCGTATTCGGCGGGATCTCGATGGCGACCGTTGTTGGCGTGCCGCTCGCGAACTTCGTCGGTCAGGTGAGCGGATGGCGCGCAGCGTTCAGATTAATTGGCGCCATCGGACTGATCACCTCAGCCCTGATGGTGACAGTTCTTCCGAAAATGCAGGCCGGGACGCCAGCAGGATGGAGAGAGCTTGGATCAGTCTGCCGCAGGCATGACCTGTTGGCGATCTATGCCGTAACGACATTCATGGCGGCGGCGCATTTCGGGGCGTACACATTTATAGAACCATTCCTCAGCGAGATTCCAAACGTTGCCCAAGTCATGATTGGCGCGCTGTTGTTCGGCTTTGGCGGAGCAGGATTCCTGGGGAACATCCTGGCGGGCGTCCTCATCGACCGCTTCATGAAGCCGATCATCACTGCGGGGCTGCTTGCTCTGTGTCTGGCGCTCGTTGGCCTTGGATCGTTTGGTCCCCACTTGGGGACAGGCCGGGTCCTTGTCTTGCTGGTCATCTGGGGCGCTGCCGTCGCGGCGCTGTTCGCGGGACTCCAGACCTGGATCCTGCGCGCCGCCGGTTCGACAGTAATGACTGCTGCCGCGATGCACTCGGCGGTCATCAATTCGGCCATCGGCTTCGGAGCCGTCCTTGGCGCCCAGATGTTGACTGTAGCCGGCCCATCAGGAGTGATGCTGGCAGCTGGTATGGTCGTCATCATCCCTCTGCTGATAGTTCTCCCGCAAGCGGCCCCAGAGGGTGATCTAAAAAAGGGGGCGTTGCTTGATGGATAACGCCGCAGCCGTGCCCAGAGCGCGGATCGCCGCGTGCCCTACCACGAATGTAGCACGAAACCTTCCGCTGGTACGCGAGCGTTGGACCAAAATGTTCGTGCAGCCAGGCGGACCGGTCGAAGAGGGTGAAACACCACGCCAGGCCTTGCCCGAGAACTCGTTGAGGAACTCGGCATCGAAGTTTCTGGCGATGTACGCGATATCTCGGGCGATTGCGCAGTTGCGGCATTGCGAGGAGCATTCGGTCGAGTGGTCTACCGCACTGCGAAACAGACTGTGCGAGAAGTCGCATCGTGTGGGGGACGTGGTGACGATTGCGCCGGAGGCAAAACTGCCCGGTCAGGCTGGAGAAGGTCCCAGCGCTAACAGCAGGGCTGGCACTCCGAGGATGTTGATCACCCGCTTGAGATTGTAGCAGAGGACGCCGAGGGCGAGTTCGGCTTTTGCCTTTTTCAGCCCCTTCACCAGGAAACGGGGGCCGGCCATCAGCCATTTCATGGTTCCGAACGGGTGTTCGACCGTCGTCCGCCGGCGCGTCATCCAGATCGGGTCGGCAACGACCCGCCGGTGCATCGCTTCACGCTCATCTTCGTAAAAATGACGCACGATCACCCGTTGCGCAGCCTTCGTGCATTGCGCTTTGAGCGCGCAGGCGCCGCATGCCCGGCTCGTATATTCCTTTTGCTGCTGGGTCCGCGAAGACTTGAACAGGCTCAGTGTCTCGCCGGTCGGGCAGCGCCAGCTGTCGCCCTCATGGTCAACCGATCCCGGCTGAAGTATTGGCTCCCGTTCGGATTGACCGTCTCGGGCCGCGGCACCACCGCCGTAATCTTGTCCTGCTCGCAAAGCGCCCCATGCTCGCCGTTCGAATAGCCGGTGTCGGCCACGACCGTGATCTTGCCAGCGTCGACCGCGGCCTTGCCCTGCACCGCCATTGGATGGAGCTGCTGCAGGTCGTTGCCATCGTTCGTCAGCTCGAACGCGACGATCAACTTGTGTTCGGCATCGACCACGGTCTGCGCATTGTAGCGGACCGCATGGCCGTGCGGCGTGCGCATCAAGCGTGCTTCCGGCTCGGTCATGACCTTCTGCTTGAGCCCGCTCGCCGCCAGATCCTGCGCCTGAGCTTGCAATTGCTCCTTTTGCGCCTTGAGAGCTTCGATCGCAGCCGCGACATCGACGGACTTGCCGGACGAGCCCGCGTCGGTCCGGTCGGCTTCGTCCATCGACGCCAGATAATCGGCAATCTTCCGGTCGATCGCCGCATTCATCTTCGCGATCCGCTGCGGCGTCATCACCTGCTTGCGGCTCGCTACGGCCGCAATCTTGGTCCCGTCAATCGCCAGCAACTCCGCCCCGAACTGCGACTGCTCCCGGCAAAACCCAATAAAGGCACGGCATGCCTTCACAATCGCTTCAGCGTGGTCCTTGCGGAAGTCCGCAATCGTCTTGAACGAGGGTGTCAGACGGTTCAGCAGCCACATCACCTGAACATTGCGCCGCGTCTCCGCCTCCAGCCGGCGGCTCGCCCGCACCCGGTGCAAGTACCCATAAATATACAGTTTCAAGAGGTCGCCCGGCGCGTAGGGCGGGCGTCCCATGTCCTCTGCAACAGCTTTGGAAAACCCGAGCTTCTCCAACTCCAGTTCCGCGACAAACGCGTCAATCACCCGAACCGGATCGTCGCGGCCCACAACCTCGTCCAGAATCTCCGGAAAAAGCGTCGTCTGGTATCGCGATTGTCCCGTCACGTGCGCCATCATCGCCTCGAATCAACCCAACCCAAACACTATAGCTCGATGGGTTTTCACACAGCCTGGAAAGCCAGCACGACGGCGGGGATCATTTGGGCGCTACTGAAAAGGAGGATATACCATGCCCCGAGCCGCTGAGTGCCGTGGCCGCCGGCTGATGAAGACAGTGACCGCCAAAGCGGTCTGAATGGCGCAGGCCGCCAGAGGCCAACGTGCAACAGCATGTTTTTTTGCCGCAATCGGGATTCCCAGAGGGGACAATTTATGATGCTAGGGAACGGGGGCCAGAATGGATGACGCGACCCTATTCGGAAGATCTTCGTGAGCTGGCTCTGGCGAGGGCTGACGGGGGCGAGGCGGTTCGTTTCATTGCGGAAGCACTTCAGATCAGTCCTTCCTGTGTGACGAATTGGAAGAATCTGCGGCGGAGACCGGAAGCGTTTCGCCCGGCAAGATCGGCGGTAACAAGAAGCCGGTTCTGTCGGGCACCAACGCCGAATGGCTGCGCAAACGCATTCGCTCTGGACCATTCACTTTGCGGAAGCTGACGCAGGAACTGGCTGCGCGCGGGATCAAGACAGATGTGCGGGCGGTGTGGACGTTCGTTCACGCCGAGAAGCTGAGCTTCAAAAGCGATCCTGCCAGCCGAACAAGATCGTCCCGATATCGCGCGTAAGCGGGCGCGCTGGAAGACCCATCAGGGCAGGACTATCGCTTCACGCCTTGTCTTCATCGACGAGACTTGGATCAAGACGAACATGCCCCGCTACAAGGTTGGGGACCGAGTGGGCAACGGCTCCAGGCTTCGGCGCCTTTCGGCCACTGGAGGACCATGGCCTTCATCGCGGCACAGCGCCATGACCGGATCAGCACCCCATGGGTCATCGACGGCCCCATCAACGGCGAGCTCTTCACCTTTTACATCGAACGGGTGCTGGCGGCGACCCTCGCAAGGGGTGGACTTGTCATTCTCGACAATCTCGGCAGTCACAAAGGCAAGGCGCCGCGCAATGCCATTCGCGCCACTGGAGCCCATCTGCTCTTCCTGCCGCCGTATAGCCCCGACCTCAATCCGATCGAGCAGGGCTTCGCCAAGCTCAGACACCTGATGCGAGCCGCACAGACGCGTGACTTGGCGAGCGCTAGATGGTGAGAGCATCGCTGGACAGATTGACCGAACTGACTACATCTTCTTTTCATGGCGCAGGCACCGCGACATTAGAACGCAGGACGAATACGTCATCGCTTGGAAGGTCACGTCGGACGGAGCCATTAGGATTGCGTCGGTATATGCAAAGCCGATCGAATTGGGCTGGCAAGCCTTCGCGCTCTCATTGATTGCTGCTGAGGTGGCTGACGGAGAAAGGGACGCGAATCGCCGCTTTGTGGAAGATCACCAATTTTAACTTCGTGACAGACCGCACAAGGCAAGCTGGGCGATCTCCTCGCGCAGGGTCGTTGCAGGATCATTGAACCGCTGAGCGTAGATTACGTGCCGAACATGGAAGGGACACTCACCCGACCTGAACCCCATCGAACAAGTCTTTGCCAAACTCGAGCATCTGCTCCGCAAGGCAACCGCACGAACCGTCGACGCGGTCTGCGCCGCCATCGGCGAACTCCTTGATGCATTTGCACCCGAAGAATGCGCCAACTACCTCAAAAACTCAGGCTATCGAAGCTAGTCCCATCACGCCTTAACGGCGAGCCTCGCAGGAGGCTAGCGCCCAATGCTCTGTGCCTCGATCATATCCGTTCTCAGCTCAACCCGCTATCCCGATCGTTCTTGAAGGACCGTGCCGGAGCGCTCGTCTGAGCTCGCCGAACTGGTTGAACAAGACGATGAGAGCGATTATTCCGGCGCCAAGCTCTGCGAGCGCTTGACTGGCTAACAGTCCGTTAAACCCCGCTACCAGCGGGAATAACAGTACGGCTGGTATGAAGAGATACCCCTGCCTGGCCAAGGACACAATTGCACTGAGGCGCGCTCTCCCAAATGACTGAAGCATTGCCGTCACGAAACTCTGCACCCCAAACAGTCCAAAGAAGAGATGGAATACGATGCAGGTCGAGACGGCAATTTCGGTGACGTTCTCGTTGTCGCTAAATAGGCTCACCAAAGGCCTCGCAAAAATCACAACGGCCGCAGAATACAGCACCGAGAATGCGATCGTCACGAAGAGCATGAACTTCGCAGCCTTCAATATACGAGCATAGTCGTGTGCGCCCCAACCGAACCCCAGGATAGCTTGAGCGCCAATACAGAACCCGGTGATAGGCAGTGCACCGACCATCAAGATACGCACAGCTATTCCAACCGCGGCGATCGAATCATCGCCGAACGGCGCAGCAGCTGCGTACAACAGCATAACGGCAATAGCAGACAGGATACTCGTCATTGTCGCCGGCGCGCCTACCAACGCGAGCTGCCTGATGCGATCTGCTCGCAATGATATGTGAGATATCCTGACGAGAACTGTCCCGCCAAGCTTCGAAAAAAACGCGATATAGAGTCCAAAAGCAGCGATCTGAGATACCAGCGTTGCGAGGGCTGCGCCTCGCACGCCGAAGTCAAGTAAGAATATGAAGACGGGATCAAGCACAGCGTTCAGTATAAACGCGATCATCATCGCCCACATGCTCAATCGTGTATAGCCCTCGGCTCTGACAATGAACCCGCTGACGGCATTTAGTAGCATCGGGGTGTACCCCAACAAAACCGTTCCCGCGTAGTCGAGCGCAACGGGCACGATGCTTGGGGTTGCTCCGAGCGTTGCGAATATCCCTGGCAGATTTGGAAGCACAGCGAGGGTAACTATAATACCGATCGGGGCGGTGAGCGCGAGTGCTGTACTTGCGCCTCGACTCGCTTCTAGGTACTCACGAGCGCCCAGATGACGAGATATGAACGACGCTGTTCCAACACCGATCCCCTGTCCGGCTGCGGCGAGCAGGACCACGATCGGCAAGGTCATGCTAACAGCTGCGATCGCCTGCGCGCCTAGGGCGCCAACAAAGATCGCGTTGACGACCTGCTGCAGCGCATGGATCGATAACCCAACAACAGACGGAATGGCGAGCCGCAGGATAAGACCCAAGAGATTCTGGTTCGATAGATCGACGTGCTGTTTTTTCTTTGGCATCACATTGCGCTCGCTGTCGATTGCGAATTCCGCATCCGGCTCATTCACGGACGAACGTGTCTCTAACGTTTTCCAAAATTGCCGATGGCGTACTCAGCGCAATCCTCTCCGGATCTGCTCTTCACCAAAGCTGATTCTTGCCTGGTCGATTTTCCTATGCATACGCCTCCCATCAGTCGTTGCCTTCCGCGCCTCTGAACAACGAGGATCCCGACTGAGGTGCTCGTGGGTAGCCACCCAGGTTCTGACAGTGCCGTTCCGCCCTTTTATTGGGCTTCGTGCCGGTTGCGTTCACTTCTGTCAATGATGTCGGTGGGGGAACGCGGCCGGACCCTAGGGCCTCAAGTTGCCTTTGGCATCTACCGGATCTTGTAGTAGACGCTCCATCGTCTGCATGGCACACGTAATGAACGTGCTCAGAACCACTTTTGCCATTCGACGATCTCGTGCAATCTTTGCACGACATCGGGTCCTCGTCGCGATAGACGAACAGCAGGCTGCCGGTCCCGGCCAGCGTGGTGACTGGATTTGCGTCAGCAAATCGCGCCGCGTAGGCCGTCACTCGCGGACACGAACTGAAAATTCGTGTGGCCGCAGCCGGCAGCCTGCCAGACCGGTCGATGAGAGTGGCTTGGACAATTTCTGCTTCGACCGACAGACCGCCCTGACGCCGTCGAGCGGCGCGCCATCGCGTACTGCCTGGCTCAGCCGAAATGGCGACTCAGCGTGCAGTTCCACAAACACTCGGTATCACATGAAGATATCCCAAGCATTTAAGTTCGAGGCAGCGCACCGACTTCCAAAGGTCGCGCAGACACATCGCTGTCATCGGATGCATGGTCATTCCTATCGGATCGAGGTCGTGCTGAACGGGGCCGTCGATCCGCACACCGGATTCGTAATGGATTTCTTCAACATGGAGGAAGCGTTCGGCCTTCTTATAAAGAAGCTCGATCACCAGTACCTGAACGAGGTCCCGGGACTGGAGAATCCGACGGCGGAAAATATCGCCATCTGGATCTGGGAGCATGCGAAACCGCACCTCGCCCAGCTCTCGAGCGTGAGGGTGTACGAGACGACCGATAGTTGGGCGGAATATGACGGACCCGATCGCTGACTTCAGCGCTCATTTGGGACTATGTCGATGCGGCGTGCCTGTCGTTCTTCGGCTCAGAAGCGGACTTGCTCGATCTGCGATTCGGCTCTTCATCCGCCTCGCCCGCGGCGACATTTCCGCGCTCACGGAAGAGCCCTTGGGTCTGACGGGAGATCAGAGGACAGCGCCCGGTTTGGCTATGAGCACACTCATCACGTGACCGCATTCGAAAAGCTTCCCGCCAAACGATTCGGAATCCCGCGTTGTGCTAACCGCCGGAACGATCTGAGGGGGTTCGTCCTCAGGAGCGAATTCGATGCTGATTGTACCGGCGAGACGACCCGCCATCCCGGACGCTGCGCGGCTGGCGACTTGGTGCTGCAGTAGGTCGGCGCTAGCCGCCAATGCGAGGAGCACTGGTGGATGCAGGATCGCGCGACCCGCACGTCCGCGAGCGTGCCATAGACATCGCCGTCAATACCCCCCGTTCGACACTGCGCGGGCGAAGCCTCAATTGAAGCTGGCGAGGTGCTGGACTCGGGCGTCCGCGCACTGGTCACGGATGCATCCCTTGGCCGACTGGTTATTTCCACCCAGCCGATAGCTGCGGACGTAAACCGGGCGGACAGCCGTCCACAGGAACGGATGCCTCGCCCCGCCGCATCCGACAAAGTGCAGTCAGGCCCGCACCGACCGCGGGTTCATCCCGGGAACATCCGATCCCCAAACCTTAACCGAAATGACGGCCGCGCTCGAGCAATCGCCGCCCATCGCGTCTTGCGCCGACTCGTGTCGCGCCCAGAATTCGCGGGGATTGAATTTCTTGGGAGCCTGCAGCAAATCAGCGGTCTGTTTTCAGACAGCAATGCAGCGCGGTCAGGAAGTGAATAATTCTCCATCAAGAACCAATTGAGAAATGGGTACGCCACTCATTCGGGGAACATGGATTCTGTCCCTGTCACGGGCGACGTCAATCTTGCGAGTTATGCTGCTGTGGATGTCCGGCAAATCACGTGGCGGTGGGCCTGCTCGGTCAGCTAACAGCAGCATCCACCTGTCGGAGCAGAAACGGATCCGCGACGCGCTCTTCGCCGAACACATGATTCCCGCCAAGCTTCGCACCACCGGCCTGAAGGTCCGGACGCGCAAGGGACCGTGAAACCTTCCCAGGCATCCGTCGCTCACCACATCTGCACAATGAAGCGGCCGTATTTGGTCGCGATGTAGTCCTTCACCTCGGGCAAGCAGTAGATGAGACGAAGCGCAGCAGCCGCGGATCATCCTTCCTGTCCGCCCCATGAACTGCAGGCACCCAGTGCGATCAAGTTACCGCGGTCGGCAAGCAGCGCCCCCACGCTAGCGGAGCGATCGAGCAAACTCGGGTTGATCGTTACGGTTACCGCTTGGCCAGGTGGACATCGGATGCTCCGACGAAGGCGAGCTCGGCGGCGTTCTGGACGTGATCGGAACTCGCGTCGGCGCGGTGATCCGACGCGATCGCGACATAGAGCGCCGGCAGCACGAAAAGCGTGAACAGCGTGCCGATGGACATACCCGCGACGACCACGAGCCCGATCGAGAAGCGGCTCGCGGCGCCAGCACCCGTTGCGGTCAACAAGGGTAAGAGGCCCGTGACCATCGCCGCGGTGGTCATCAAGATTGGACGGAGGCGGACGCGCGCCGCCATCTCGATCGCCGAGCGGGGATCGAGTCTCTCCTTGAGCTGCAGCTCATTGGCGAACTGGACCATCAGAATACCGTGCTTGGATATCAGCCCGGCCAATGTCAACAGTCCGATTTGGGTGTAGATGTTCATAGTCGCCAAGCCAAAGAATAGCGGGATTAAGGCGCCGGCGATTGCCATGGGAACGCTGAACATGATGATGAGGGGATCGCGCAGACTTTCGAACTGCGCCGCAAGCACCAAGAAAATGACGATGAGTGCAAACGCAAAGGTGATAACCAGTTTGTTACCCTCCTGCACATATTGACGGGCGTCCCCGAGGAAGTCGTGGCTGAACTCTGCGGGCAGTTTCATTGCCTCGCCCTCGAGGAAGTCCACAGCCTGACCGATCGTGACGCCGGGCATCGGTACGGCTTGGAAGGTCGCGGAGTTGAGCTGGTTGTAGTGGGTGAGTGCGTTCGGATCGGTCGCAGTCTCGATGGAGACCACGGTCGATAGCGGCAGCATCGAGCCCGCCGCAGTCTTGACATAATAGCCCCCAAGTGATTCCGGCGTCAGGCGTTTCTCGCGCGGCACCTGCGGGATCACTTCGTAGGAGCGGCCCTGCAGGTTGAAACGATTGACGTAGTTTCCGCCAAGGAGGGTCGCGAGCGCGCTACCGACGTTCTGCATGGTGATGCCAAGGTCGCTCGCCTTGGATCGATCGATCTTGATTCGCACCCCCGGCTGGTTGAACTCAAGGTCAGAGTCGCTGACCATGAACAGACCGCTCTTGCGCGCGGCATCCTTCAGATTCGACATCTGCTCGTAGATGTACTGGAAACCGAGCGTCGACTTGATCACCATCTGCGCTGGTAAGCCACCCGAACCGCCCGGAAGCGGCGGCAAGCTAAAGGCAAATGCGTTGATGCCTTCGAGTTTGGACAGCTCGGCCTGGACCAGCGATTTCAGCGCGATCGATGAGCGCTTCCGCTCGGCCCAAGGCTTAAGCAACATCCCGGCCATGCCGCCCTGCGGACCGCTGATGCCGTTCAGCACGAAGCGAAAATCCGTCTCGGGAAACTTCTGGAGTGCCTTGTCGAGCTTGGCGCCGTAATAATCCAGGTAATCAATATTGGCGTATTTCGGCGCTTTTGTCAGTGCGAATACGATGCCCTGATCCTCCTCGGGTGCGAGTTCCTTGGAAGTATGCATATAGAGAAAGGCGACGAGGCCCAGCATGGTCAGCGCAAACAGCCCGGTAACCGGGCGATAGTCGAGCGAGCGGTCGAGCTTGCGGCCGTACCAGCGCGTCATGGCGCTGAACACACGAGTCACAAACTTTGCAAACCGCCCCTCTTCAGCGCTCTTCAGGAAGACCGCGCACATCATGGGCGACAGCGTCAGCGCGATCACGCCCGACACGATCACCGAACCCGCCAGTGTAAACGCGAATTCGCGGAACAGCGCGCCGGTGATGCCACCGAGAAAGCCGATGGGGGCGTACACGGCGGCCAACGTAATCGTCATGGAGACGACGGGGCCGACGATCTCGCCCGCGCCATTCGTAGCGGCCTGCGCGGGCGACGCACCTTCTTCCATATGGCGATGAACGTTCTCCACCACGACGATTGCGTCGTCGACCACGAGACCGATCGCAAGCACCATCGCAAGGAGGGTCAGCAGATTGAATGAGAACCCCAGCGCCAGCATCATGCTGTAGACGCCAATAATGGACAGCGGAATGGTGACGACGGGAATGATGACAGACCGCGGCGAGGCCAGGAACAGGAAGATCACCAATACCACGATCGCGACGGCCTCAAGGAGCGTCTTCTCCACCTCGTCGATCGATGATTGGATGAACTTGGTGGAGTCGTAGGCCACTTCCATCTTCAGCGATGGCGGCAGGCTGCGCTTCATTTCTGGAAGCAGTGCCCGAACGCCTTGCACTATGTTCAGTGGATTGCCTTGTGGGCTCGCCTGCACGGCGACGAAGATCGCGTGTTCGCCGTTCATCGCGACGCTGGCGTTTGTGCTCTGCGCCGCAAGCTCCACTGTCGCAATGTCCTCCATGCGCACAAAGCCGCCGTCATTGGCTTTGACGATCATACGCTTGAAGTCATCAACACTCCGCAGATCAGTGTTGACCGTGACGTCGGAGAGAGTGAAATAGCCCTTAGTCTGGCCGGCCGCAGCCTGGAAGTTGTTGGCCGCGATTGCGGCCGAAACATCAGCTGGCGACACGCCGTGGCCCGCCATTCTCGCGGGATCGAGCCATAACCGCATCGCAAAACTCTGGCCGCCCAGGATGTCTGCCGCTGCGACGCCATCTACAGTTGACATAACCGGTTGCACCACGCGCGAGAGATAGTCGGAGATTGCGCTGGCCGTCAGTTTTTCGCTGGAGAAGGCGATATACATGACAGCTGTGGTCTGACCGGCAGATTTGGTGACGACTGGATCGTTCGATTCTTTAGGGATTAAATATTTGACCGAGTTGACCTTGGAGAGCACTTCAGTGAGCGCCTCGTTGGGATCGAAATTGAGCTTGATATAGACCTGGATGGTCGAGGTACCCAGCACCGAGGAGGACGTAATGTAATCAACGCCTTCGGCCGAACCGAGCGCTTGCTCAAGGGGCGTGGTGATGAACCCCTGGATCATGTCGGCGGAGGCGCCAGGATAAGAGGTTGTGATATTGACGACCGTGTTGGTCAGCTTAGGATACTGCCGGATTGGCAAAACGGTGGCCGCGCCAACGCCGGTCAGCAGGATCAGGAGACTGACGACGATAGACAATATCGGACGTTTGATGAAGAGCTCGGTAAATGCCATCGCGACGCTCGCATTCAAGAGACTGACGCAAATTCGCCAGTAAGCCAGGCTACAGCAACAGTCATCAACGCGGCGACTGTGGCTAGGGGCACCTTCTCAGGGTAGAGCCCATGTTTCTCTTAAGCTAGCAACCGCCCCGGGGGGCCGGCTCGAAGCAGTAGAGCTGAGCCTCTGGGCAAAGCCGCAGACAAGCTCAAGTGTCAGCTCCGTCGTAGCAGCCGATGTCCAGGATCACTGGGTCTTGCTTCTGGAGGAAGCACACAATGTGCTGATGGACCTCCAACGCGGAAGTGGGCTCACGTATTTCCATTTAACCTCGTCCCACGCCTCAATGGCAGCAATGCCTTGCAGCACACTTATCAACTCAGCTTAGGATTTCGCGCCGCCCCACCGTTCGGACGATCCAGCTTCGACGCTGAAACTACAGACAAGCCGACGGGCAGCTCAACTCTACAGAGGTAAGCGGGCGATATAGAACGGGTTGCAGAACCTATACCAACGTTTGTCGACGCGCGACGCCCGCATGAACCGCGCGAGACTTGTGAT
Organism: Bradyrhizobium sp. Kon10; assembly: GCF_055807395.1. Classification (NCBI taxonomy): domain Bacteria; kingdom Pseudomonadati; phylum Pseudomonadota; class Alphaproteobacteria; order Hyphomicrobiales; family Nitrobacteraceae; genus Bradyrhizobium; species Bradyrhizobium sp. Kon10. The sequence continues at coordinate 90,312 of NZ_JBVVOZ010000026.1, forward strand.
GTTGCTCGAGAGCACAGGCGTTTCCCTTCGGTCTTGTGCTTCACGATGAACCGGCCATCTCGGGTCCGCCCGCAACAGTAAGTGAACCCCAGGAAGGCGAAGGTGTCGGCCACCGCTCGCCGCGCGGCTGACGCGGGAGGGCCGCGAACCGCGCCAAACTCGATCAACCGGGTTTTGTCCGCATGGAGCGTCGGCCAGTCGCGCCTTGAGGGCCAAGAGCATTTCCTGGGCATCTGCCTTGCTCTCGAAGCCGATGACGAAGTCGTCCGCAAAGCGCACGGTCACAACGCGAGCGCATGCATGGCGACCACTCCAGTGGTCGACCCAGAGATCGAGGATGCAATGCAGGAAGATGTTGGAAAGGAGCGGACTGATCCTGCCCTTTGCGGCGTGTGTCTTGCTTCTAGCCGCTCTCAAGAACGCCAGCTCGCAGCCGCAGCTCGACCAGCAGCCACTCGTGGTCGACCGAATCGAAGACACTGGATATGTCCTCATAGCCGGATGAAGGGCATCAAGCTCCATCTGAGGATTCCGCGCGGCCGGAAGCCGTAGGCCCGAGGAATTCGACCTCATAGGCGGCGCCCAACACCTCGGCGACCGCGCTTTGGACGATCTTGTCCTCTAGCGGCCGGCACACCGAGAGGCTGCCTACCCCCGTCGGCTTGGGGACGTAGACGCGCCGCACCGGCTGTAGCCGGTAGGGACAGTGTGGACCGTGCGCAGAGATCGCGGATTGATCCGTGAGCCCCTCTTCGTACTTTGCCTCCATTATCCCGCCGACCTCCGCGCCGGCCTGCCGGCTTTTGTCGTCGAAACGCCCGAAGCAGAGCGTCTTTGTCGATGTGATGCAGCAAGGCTGTGAACCGGTTTGGACATATGGTCGGCATGTTCCCCAACGAGGAGGCATTGTTCGCCTCATTGGAGCGGTCCTGCTCGAACAGAACGATGAATGGGCCGTCCAGCGTGCCCGTTACATGACACTGGAAACCATCGCGCCTTTGAGCGATGATTCGAGCGTCAGCCTTCCGGCCGCCAGCTGACCGGCCCGGCTCTCTTGCCGGCGAATCGGTTGCCCGAGCGCCAGTTACAGCATGCTGAGAAACACGAGTATTTCTGACAGTGCTTTTCGCGCCCTACTGCGGAGCTCACGAAGACGCGATTGCTGGCTCTTGGAGCCTCGACGCAAGAGCGATCGAACAAGCGGAATAAGAAAAGACCCAATCATCGAAGGGTCCTTGGGCTCGGACCACCGCGTCTGGGCTGAACGTTACAGTTCGCCGGGGTTCTGCGGCAGTGACTACAATCTTTGGGGAACCGAGGACGGCTCCTACGCACCGGGCACCCGCACCCGCACCCGCACCCGCACCCGCACCCGCACCCGCACCCGCACCCGCACCCGCACCCGCACCCGCACCCGCTAACAAACTTACGCCGCCGCCACCCGCAAGTATTTTTACTCCGCTTTGCTTAGCATTTCTGCTCTGGACTACGCGCCTCATCGCCAGGAGTGCCCTCACGCACGCTGCGGCACTTGACGAATTAGTCGTCCGTGAAGAAGAACGCTGATTCAGGCTGGATTGATCGCCGGCTCCGTGAGGGGTGCGGTCAGGATTTGCCAC
>NZ_JBVVOZ010000027.1:0-90840 GCF_055807395.1 Bradyrhizobium sp. Kon10
GAGGTGTTGAATTCGGCCAAGACACTGTCGAGCGAAAGCACCCGCCTTCGCGCCGAACTCGACCGCTTCATGGCGAATATCAGGGCAGCGTAGCTCTCCGCGACGCGTCAGATCCTCCGCAGCCATCGACACTCCGGCGCGGCCGTTTTGCGCGAATGTGTCGTCTTTCTGACGTGAGCCATGCGTCAACTCCTTGCGGCCCCGTCGGAAACGGACGGCCCTCGGTGCTGTTCATGTGGGAACCTGCTGTTGCCGCAGACGTTGTCGCGGGTGGCAGGCGGAACGCCGCACCCGCATGATTGGATCGACCCCGTCCACGTCTTGCGACATTCGGGGCTGATCGCATTGGTCAAACGCAACAACGCGATGGAATTGCAGCAAAGCCCAGCGCTGAACCTTGGCCCTGTCGTCTCCGCGGTGGCAGCGGCCGATCGCATCGTCGAGACCAGCATTCCTGCGCGGCTCGATGCGCTACCGTGGAGGGGATTTCACACCCGCGTCGTGCTGGCGCTCGGCATCACCTGGATCCTCGACGGGCTTGAGGTGACGCTCGCCGGGGCGCTCTCAGGCGCGCTGAAGCAGAGCCCGTCGCTGCATTTCTCCAATCTCGATCTCGGCATCGCCAATTCCGCCTACCTTGCCGGCGCCGTGCTCGGCGCGCTCGGCTTCGGCTGGCTCACCGACCGCATCGGCCGCAAGAAGCTGTTCTTCATCACCCTCGCGCTGTATCTCACCGCGACCGCCGCAACCGCGCTGTCCTGGAACGTCGCCAGCTACGCCCTGTTCCGTTTTCTTACCGGAGCCGGCATCGGCGGCGAATACACCGCGATCAACTCGACCATCCAGGAATTGGTCCCGGCGCGCTATCGCGGCTGGACCGATCTCGTCATCAACGGCAGTTTCTGGATCGGCGCCGCGATGGGCGCCGTGGCGGCCATCGTCCTGCTTGATCCCGCAACGATCGGACCCGATCTCGGCTGGCGTCTCGCCTATCTCATCGGCGCCACCATCGGGCTCGTCGTGCTGCTGATGCGGATGTGGATCCCGGAAAGCCCGCGCTGGCTGATGATCCATGGCCGGCCCGAGCAGGCCCACGATATCGTCGACGAGATCGAGCGCTCGGTGCTCGGACACGACCAGAACGCAAGCGACAGGCGCTTCGCAAGGATTCGCATCAAGATGCGTGACCACACCCCGATCAGCGAGGTCGTGCATACGCTGTTCTTCACCTATCGCCAGCGCACGCTGGTTGGGCTGACCTTGATGGTCGCGCAGGCGTTCTTCTACAACGCGATCTTCTTCACCTTTGCGCTGGTTCTGATCGACTTCTACGGCATCAGTGCCGATCACGTCGGCTGGTACCTGCTGCCTTTCGCTGCCGGTAACTTCCTCGGTCCGCTGCTGCTCGGCCACCTGTTTGATACGCTCGGTCGCCGGGCCATGATCATGTTCACCTATGGCGTGTCGGGCCTGCTGCTGGCGCTGTCGGGTTATCTGTTCTCGATCGGTGCGCTCACCGCGCAGGGACAGACCATCGCCTGGATGGTGATCTTCTTCTTTGCCTCGCCGGCAGCGAGCGCGGCCTATCTCACCGTCAGCGAGAGCTTTCCGCTGGAGGTCCGCGCGCTGGCGATCGCGGTGTTCTATGCGGTCGGCACCGGCATCGGCGGCGTGATCGGGCCCGCGCTGTTCGGCGCACTGATCGACACCGGATCACGCACCAGCGTATTTGCCGGTTACCTGCTGGGAGCATTCCTGATGATCGCGGCCGCGATCGTGGCGTGGCGCTACGCCATCTCCGCGGAGCGCAAATCGCTCGAAGAAATCGCCCGGCCGCTCGCCTTCATGGAGTAGACTATGACATCTGAACTGGCGGAAATGGCATTGGACCAGAAGCGCATCATGCCCGATGGCGACGAGGCGCCCGACGCAGTCCCGGTGCCGCATGCGCTCGTGCCGCATCTCGACGAGATCGCGATCCTGCTCGACGTCGACGGCACGCTGCTCGAGTTGATGCCGACGCCACGCGAGGTCTGGGTGCCGCCGGGCCTGTCTGAAACGCTCCAGCGGCTGGTGGAGCGCACGTCCGGTGCGCTGGCGCTGGTCAGCGGCCGGTCGCTCAACGACATCGACCTGATCTTCGCGCCTGACGTATTTCGCGCCGTCGCCGGTCATGGCGCGGAGATGCGCCTGTCCGTCGGCAATGAAGCCGACGACGTGCATGCTCCGCCGATGGACAAGGAGCTGAAGCGGCGGCTCGCGGCCATCGCAAAGCTCAGCCCGGGCATTCTGCTCGAGGACAAGGGCTATTCGCTGGCGCTGCATTACCGCCTCGCGCCACATGCGGAGAAGGCGATCTACGAAGCCGTCTCGCTGATCCGCGCCGATCTGCCCAATGCACCGATCGAGGTGCTGCCCGGCAAGTTCGTCTGCGAGATCAAGCATTCCGGCTTCACCAAGGCGACCGGCGTGCGCGAATTGATGACGCATGAACCATTCAGGGGGCGCCGCCCGATCTTTATCGGCGACGACGTCACCGACGAAACCGTATTCGCGATCATGCCCGACATGAGCGGCCTCTCCTTCTCGGTCGGCCGCCGTGCCATGGGCGTCAACGGTCACTTCGACGCGCCCAGCGATGTGCGCGCGTTTCTTGCGCGCCTGCTTGACGATCCAAGGTAAAAGCAAGGCGGCGCCACTGACGGGACACAATGCGGCTCGCCCGGTTCCGTTGCGCCTGCAATTCATGCTGCGCAAACAGCCGCAAAAACTGTGTTCTCCATTGAAATTCGTGGGTTCCGCCGGCGAAACCAGTTCCAACGCGCGCGCCCGATTTTGGTTTCATTTGGTTGGAACGATGGTCAGGAACCATATTGATGAACATCAGTTAAACAGGGTGGAATGAACAGGAGGGGACGACCTGTGAACTTGATCGTCGTTTCGAACCGCGTGGCCCGCAGCAAACCCAACGAACCGATGACGGGGGGCCTCGCTGCGGCGTTGCTCCCGGTGGTGGAGCATTCGGGCGCGATCTGGGTGGGTTCCTCCGGCCGCGTGCGGGACGGCCATCAGAAGGAACCGTTTGCGGAGATCGAGGCGCTCGGCTCGGGTGCGATCGCGACGCTGGATCTGCCGGCCGCGCATTACGGCGGCTATTATGAAGGTTTTGCCAATTCGGCGCTGTGGCCGGCACTGCATTCGCGCAGCGACCTGATCCGCGTCTCGCGCGACGATTATGTCAGCTATCGTGAGGTGAACGCCTTCATGGCGCGCGCCTTGATGCGGTTCCGAAAGGCCGGGACGGCATTCTGGGTGCAGGATTATCATTTCCTCGCGCTCGGCGCGGAGCTGCGCGATCTCGGCGTCGATGATCCGATCGGCTTCTTCCTGCACACGCCCTGGCCGGTGGCCGCGGTGATGCAGGGCGTGCCCAACCATCGCGAGCTGATTACGGCGATGCTGGCTTACGATCTTCTCGGCTTCCAGACCGAAGAGGATTGCCAGAATTTCGTCGGCTATGCTGCCACTGAGCTCGGCCTGTCCGTCGAGGACGGGGTCGTCATCTCACAGCACGGACGCACGCGTTGCGAAGTGTTTCCGATCGGCATCGATGCGGAGAAGTTTGCACAATATGCGGCGAAATCGGTCTCGCATCCCGACGTGTCGCGGCTGCGCCGCAGCCTCAACGGCGAGCGGCTCGCGATCGGCGTCGACCGGCTCGACTATTCCAAGGGCCTCGTCAACCGCATCAGCGCGTTCGACCGGCTCTGGACCGAGCATCCGCAGTTTGCGCGCAGCATCTCGCTGTTACAGATCGCCAATCCCTCGCGCGGCGCCATCGAAGCCTATGGCAATCTCCAGAACGAAGTTGCGCGCCTCGTCACGGACGTCAACGGTCGCCATGGCGAGGTCGACTGGACCCCGATCCGCTACCTCAACAAGGGTTTCAGCCAGGCCGTGCTCGCAGGTCTTTATCGCACGGCGCAGATCGGCGTGGTGACGCCACTGCACGACGGCATGAACCTGGTCGCGAAGGAATATGTCGCCGCGCAAAACCCGGCCGATCCCGGCGTGCTGGTGCTGTCAAAGTTTGCGGGTGCCGCCAACGAGCTCGATGCCGCGCTGCTCGTCAATCCGCACGACATCGACGGCATGGCCCGCGCGATCGCGATCGCAGCCGCGATGCCGCTCACCGAGCGCAAGATGCGCTGGGAAGCGATGATGAAGACATTGCGCGGCCATACCATCCAGCAATGGTCCGCCGATTTTGTCGCCAGGCTCGAGAAGTGCCGCATCGAAAAGGCCGCGGTCGCACCGCTTGCCGCTCAGCCGCCGCAAGCGTTGCGTTGGCTCAAATCGGCGATCTCGGGCGTGCGGTTGACTAGTCTCTGATTTAGTCTTGGACCCTTCTCCTTCGTCTTGTTCTTGCGGGGAGAGGGGCGCGGGGCTGTTTCCGAAAAAAGTGAGAAAGACGGCGCCCTCAATAACAATACGACACGCCGTCCAGAATCGCGCAGCGCCGCTTGTTCGGCGCGTTGGGGTCATCCATCGGAACCATGCCGTTGCCTTGGCCGACGAAGACGCCGGGCCCGACATGGACCGAACTCTTGTTGCCGATGATCACGCTCTGGTGCGGCGTGGTGCTGGAGCGCGTGCCGTCCGGCCAGAGGATTGCATCGCCCGACAGCACCCCGCGCCGTCCGTCGTCGCAGCTCACATCGACCCCTTGGCGCGTGCAGATTTGCGCGGCGGCGGACCCAACGAAGCCGGCGCCAAGGGCCGAAATCAGGCTCAGCGCGGCGGTGGTGTTGCGGATGGTCATGGCGTCCCCAGGGGATGGTTTGGCGGCCTCTTGTGAATCGTCGCAGCAGAGCCGCCTCCGGTTCAGCCAGCGGGTTCGCCAAGTCCATTGCGCCGGCCGGATATTTACCTGTCAACATAATGACTTAGGGAAAATTCGCCCCGATTTACCCGCGATCCCTTGCAAAATCACCAGCGTCCCTTCAAGAGAGGGCGCTCCGGAGAGATGGCCGAGTGGCTTAAGGCGCACGCTTGGAAAGCGTGTGTGCGGGAAACCGTACCGTGGGTTCGAATCCCACTCTCTCCGCCATCAGCCTCATTTCGCCATTTTCCGTCCCCCCCGCGCTTCAGCGCGGAACGCGGTCGTGTCGATCTCAGCGAGGAAGCCATGAGGGCTGCGCAGGCGGCGGATTAGTTTGATTCAAGTTTTAGCCAATTCCCCAACAACCATTAGGGTTACTTCCTCGATCTCTAGACGAATTATTGCCCGCTTTACCACCCGCCTCTAACACGGGGACGGCGGACAACGCACATCCTCATCCAGGCCAATAAGTGCGGCCCGCCCCACGCGGAGGTGGACGATGCGCAACGAGACGATCGCTATTCACGCCGGCTACGAACCCGAAGCCACCACGCACGCGGTGGCCGTGCCGATCTACCAGACAGCAGCCTATGCCTTCGACAGCGCCGATCATGGCGCGGCGCTGTTCAATCTCGAGGCCGAGGGATATCGTTACAGCCGCATCGCCAATCCGACCAGCGCGGTGCTGGAGAAGCGCATCAGTGAGCTCGAAGGCGGCGTCGGCGCGCTCGCGGTTGCAACCGGCCAGGCCGCATTGCATTTCGCCTTCGTCAACGTCGCCGATCACGGCGGCAATATCGTTTCCGTGCCGCAGCTCTACGGCACCACGCACACGCTGCTCTCTCACATCCTGCCGCGCCAGGGCATCACTGGCCGCTTTGCCGAGAGCGACAAGCCCGAGGCGATCGAAAAACTCATCGACGAGAATACGCGCGCTGTGTTCGCCGAGACCATCGGCAACCCCGCCGGCAATGTCTGCGACATCGAGGCGCTGGCGAAGATCGCACATGCGCATGGCGTGCCGCTGATCGTCGACAACACCGTCGCAACGCCGATCCTGCTCAAGCCCTTCGACCACGGTGCAGATATCGCCGTGCATTCGCTGACCAAGTTTCTGGGCGGCCACGGCACCACGCTCGGCGGCGCCATCGTCGATTCCGGGAATTTCCCCTGGGCGAAGCACGCCGACCGCTTCCCCGGCTACAACAAGCCGGACGCGTCCTATCACGGCCTCGTCTACGCCGAGCGCTTCGGCAAGACCGCCTATATCGAGCGCGCGCGCAGCATCTATCAGCGCACCATGGGCTCGGTGCTGTCGCCGTTCAACGCCTTCCTGCTGCTTCAGGGCATCGAGACCGTGGCGCTGCGCATGGAGCGTCACTGCGAGAACGCCAGAAAGGTCGCGGAATTCCTGCGTGCGGATCCGCGCGTGGCCTGGGTCAACTACACCGGGTTCCCGGATAGCCCCTATTATCCGCTGGTCCAGAAATATCTCGACGGCAATGCCTCCTCGCTGTTCACTTTCGGCATCAAGGGCGGGATGGAAGCGGGCAAGAGCTTCTACGATGCGCTGAAGCTGATCACGCGTCTCGTCAATATCGGCGATGCCAAGTCGCTGGCGTGCCATCCGGCGTCGACCACGCACCGCCAGATGTCGGCGGAGCAGCAGCGCACCGCCGGCGTGTTGCCGGAGACGATTCGCCTCTCGATCGGCATCGAGCATGCGGCCGACATCATCGAGGACATCGACCAGGCGCTGGAAAAGGCCTGTTCGACCGCGCGTCTTCAGGCCGCGGAGTAGGCGACCGCCCCGATGAGCATCTTGATCGACAGGGATCAAGGTATCTCGAGCCCGGCCTTGGTGCCGGCCGAAGTCGAGCTCGCGCGCGACCACAGCCGCGGCGAGCTTACCATCGGCTTGATCAACAACATGCCCGACCCGGCGTTGAAGGCCACCGAGCGGCAGTTCATGAAGCTGCTCCAGGCCGCGGCGGGGCCGCGCCGCATCCGTTTCCATTGCTTCTCCCTGCCGTCGGTCATGCGCTCGCCCGAAGCGAAGTGGCACGTCGAGAGCGAATATTCCGATCTCTCCGATCTCAAGCGTCAAAAATTCGACGGGCTGATCGTGACCGGGGCCGAGCCGGTCGCGCCCGAGCTCGAGCAGGAGCCGTATTGGCGCGACCTCACCGACCTCATTGACTGGGCCAGGACCAACACGCGCTCGACGATCTGGTCATGCCTCGCCGCGCACGCGGCGGTGCTGCATCTCGATCGGATCGAACGGCAGCGGCTGCCGGCGAAATGCCACGGCATCTTCGACTGCGACGCCGTGACGAACGATACGCTGACGCGCGGGGCGCCGGCGCCCCTGAGGATCTCGCACTCGCGCCTGAACGAAGTCAGGGAGCGCGACCTCGCGCAGGCCGGCTATCAGGTGCTGACACGTTCGGCCCTGGCCGGCGTCGACATCTTCGTCCGCCAATATGCCAGCCGCTTCGTGTTCCTCCAGGGCCATCCCGAATATGACGCGCTGTCGCTCCAGCGCGAATATTTGCGTGACATCGGCCGCTTTCTTGCGCGTGAGCGGGAGGCTTACCCGCACCTGCCCGTGAGCTATTTTGACGCAGCAACTGAAGAGAGACTTGCGCGATTCGAGAAGTGCGCGAGGCACCAGCGCCATCCCGCGCTCACCAACGAATTGCCCGCGCTGAATTTGCGCGCCGATATCGCGGCCGGCAGCGCGGCGGCAGTGCTGTTTCGCAACTGGTTGCGCGATCTTGCGGCGGACACCAAGGCGCCGCTGCTCGCGCGCTAGCTGAAGAGCGCGGGTTCCGCGTTAGGATTAACCAGGTGTGAAGCTTGCCTCATCCGGCGCACGAATGCTTCAGTAGCGCCGCACCGAAAGACAGGGAATGCAATCGTGTGGTCGGTACTCCAGCAGCGCGTGAGCAATCGTCTGTCCCGGCATTTCCGCGGCGTACCGCACCGTTTGGCGGCGCATGCGCCGATGGTGAGCTTCACCTTCGATGACGCCCCCGACAGCGCCGCAGGCGTGGGCGCGTCACTGCTGGAAGAGCATGGCGGGCGCGGCACGTTTTATCTCGCCGGCAGCCTGATCGATCAGCCGGGAGATCACTGGCACGGCCTGTCCAACGACGCGATCGTGGGGCTGCATCGCAGCGGCCACGAGATTGCCTGCCACACCTTCTCGCATCTGCGCGCCGTCGATCTCGACCAGGCCGCCATGGCGCGCGAGATCGAGCAGAACCGGAACTACTTCCATCGCCTCGATCCCTCGATCAGGCTGGAGAATTTTGCTTATCCGTATGGCCTCGCCTCGGTCTCGCGCAAGCCGCAGCTCGCGAAGATCTTTCGCTCCGCGCGCGGCATCCTTCCCGGCGTCAATCGCGATGTCATCGACCTGCAGTTCTTGCGCGCATCGCCCCTCGTCCATTGCGAGATCGATACGGCAGGCGTGGATCGCTATTTCGACGAAGCGACCGCAAGCGGCGGCTGGCTGATCTTCTATGGTCACGACGTCGTCGACCAGCCGAGCCCTTATGGCTGTACGCCGACCTTGCTCCGCCACGCGCTTGAGGCGGCCGAGACGCGCAACATGCCGATCGTGACGGTTGCGGAGGCCTTGCGAAGGATTGGGGCGTAGACCGCCGCCTTGCCGCGCAAACAGTCTTGCCATGCCCGCGCGGTCATGCGACTGGCGTTGTGACGAATCTCACGGCCCGGTCCAGTTCCGCCCATGTCCGCTCCCTCCACCGCTTCGCTGCCTGCCTCAGTCGATGGCCGCGACGCGCTGTCGGTGCTGCATTCGGTGTTTGGCCTGCCGGGCTTTCGCGGCGCGCAGGGCGAGATCATCCGGCATGTCACCGACGGCGGCAATTGCCTGGTGCTGATGCCGACCGGCGGCGGCAAGTCTCTGTGCTACCAATTGCCGGCTCTGTTGCGTCAAGGCTGCGGCATCGTGGTGTCGCCCTTGATCGCGCTGATGCGCGACCAGGTCGCGGGCCTGATCGAGGCCGGAGTCAATGCTGCCGCGCTGAATTCCTCGCTGACGCCGCAAGAGGCCTCCGACATCGAGCGCCGCCTGATCGCCGGAGATCTCGACCTGCTGTATGTCGCGCCGGAACGGTTGGTCACGCCGCGCTGCCTGTCGATGCTGGCGCAGGCGAAGGTGGCGCTGTTTGCGATCGACGAAGCGCACTGCGTTTCGCAATGGGGCCACGATTTCCGGCCCGAATATGTCGGCCTCTCCATCATCGCCGAGCGCTTTCCCGACGTCCCGCGCATCGCGCTGACGGCGACCGCCGACGAGTTGACGCGCAAGGAAATTGTCGAGCGGCTGCGCCTCGCAGGCAGCCCGCAATTCGTCTCGAGCTTCGACCGGCCCAACATTCGCTACGAGATCGTCGACAAGCGCAACGCGGTGTCGCAGCTGAAGGAGTTCATCCGGGAGCGCCATGCGGGCGACGCTGGCGTGGTCTACTGCCTGTCGCGCAATCGCGTCGAGGAGGTCGCCGCTGCGCTCGACGACGCCGGCATCGCGGCGCTGCCCTATCACGCCGGGCTCGATGGCGGCGTGCGCTCGCGCAACCAGGACCGCTTCCTCAACGAGGACGGCATCGTCATCGTCGCGACCGTCGCCTTCGGCATGGGCATCGACAAGCCGGACGTGCGCTTCGTCGCCCATCTCGACCTGCCCAAGAGCATCGAGTCCTACTACCAGGAGACCGGTCGGGCCGGACGCGACGGCAAGCCATCGGCGGCCTGGATGGCCTACGGCCTCTCGGACATCGTGCAGCAGCGCCGCATGATCGACGAGTCCACCGCATCGGACGAGTTCAAGCGGGTCTCGATCGGCAAGCTCGATGCACTGGTGGGGCTCGCGGAAACCGCGCAGTGCCGGCGCAAGCGGCTGCTCGGCTATTTCGGCGAGACCATGCATGGCGAGAGTTGCGGCAATTGCGACAACTGCCTGACCCCGCCGCGGATGCGCGACGGCAAGGTGCTGGCGCAAAAGTTGCTCTCGTGCGCCTATCGCACCGGGCAGCGTTTTGGTGCCATGCACCTGATCGACGTGCTGATCGGACGCTTGACCGAGAAGGTGACGCAGTTCGGCCACGACAAGCTCTCGGTGTTCGGCATCGGGCGCGAGCTGAACGAAAAGCAGTGGCGCACCGTGCTGCGGCAGCTGGTGGCGATGGGGTACTTGCAGAGCGACAGCGAGGCCTTTGGCGCGCTGAAGCTGACGGAGTCCTCGCGCGGCGTGCTGCGCGGCGAGACCGAGGTGTGGTTGCGCGAGGAGGCGCCCGGCACCCGGATCAGGTCAAGCCGCGCAAAATCGCGCCGCGGCGACCTCGCGCCCGCGGCCAATACGCCGCAAAGCGACGTCGATCCTGAATTGCGTGCCCGACTGCGCGCCTGGCGTTCGGACATCGCACGCGAGCGCGGCGTGCCGGCCTATGTCGTGCTGCACGACGCCACCATCGACGGCATCGTCCGGGCCTGGCCAACCACCCCGGACGAATTGCGCAACGTGCCGGGTATCGGCGACAAGAAGCTCGAGCATTACGGGGACGAGTTGCTCCAGATCGTGCGGACGCGGTAGGACAGTCACGGATGTCGTAGCCCGGATGGAGCGCAGCGAAATCCGGGATTGCCACAGCGACCGTCCCGGATTGCGCTACGCTCCATCCGGGCTACAGATCTCAGCCGTTCCGGAACGCGTAGCCGTAACCGTTCAGCGCCGGCGCACCGCCGAGATGCGCGTAGAGGATCTTCGCGCCCTTCTCGAAATAGCCCTTCTGCGTCAGGTCGATCAGGCCCTGCATCGACTTGCCCTCGTAGACGGGGTCGGTGATCATTGCTTCGAGCCGCGCGGTGAGGCGGATCGCCTCCTTGGTCTCCTCCGACGGCACGCCGTAGGCGGGATAAGCGTAATCCTCGATCAGCACGACGTCGTCAGCGACGAGGTCCTTGCCGAGTTCGACCAGCTTGGCCGTGTTCTGGGCGATCGAAAGCACCTGCGCCTTGGTCTGCGCCGGCGTGAACGAGGCATCGATGCCGATCACCTTCCGCGCGCGACCGTCGGCCGCGAAGCCGACCAGCATGCCGGCATGCGTCGAGCCGGTGACGGTGCAGACCACGACGTAATCGAACTTGAAGCCGAGCTCGGCTTCCTGCTTGCGCACCTCTTCGGCGAAGCCGACATAGCCGAGGCCGCCAAATTTGTGCACGGAAGCGCCGGCGGGAATCGCGTAAGGCTTGCCGCCCGCCGCCTTCACTTCTTCAATGGCGTCCTCCCAGCTCTTGCGGATGCCGATGTCGAAACCATCGTCGACCAGGCGCACGTCGGCGCCCATGATGCGCGACAGCATGATGTTGCCGACGCGGTCGTAGACGGCGTCCTCGTGCGGCACCCAGGCTTCCTGCACGAGGCGGCATTTCATGCCGATCTTGGCGGCGACGGCCGCGATCATGCGGGTGTGGTTCGACTGCACGCCGCCGATCGAGACCAGCGTGTCGGCGTTGGAAGCGATCGCGTCGGGGATGATGTATTCGAGCTTGCGCAGCTTGTTGCCGCCATAGGCGAGGCCGGAATTGCAATCCTCGCGCTTGGCGTAGATCTCGACATTGCCGCCGAGATGCTTTGAGAGCCGCTCCAGCTTCTCGATGGGAGTCGGGCCGAAGGTCAGCGGATAGCGCGCGAATTTTTCGAGCATGGTCAGGTCATCCCGATTGGCGTTAGTGTCTGGATGCCAACTAGCATTTCTCGGGAGAAAGGTGATCTCGAATGCTGCGGCCATATTGCGCCAGACCTTGCGTCGTGTGCTAGCTTGGTTAGTATTTCATCCAGATAGTACCTAAATTTCGGAAGGTTCTTCCATGTCCGCGCGACTTGACCGCACCGACCTTAAGATATTGAGATTGCTTCAGAATAACGGCAGGCTCAGCAATGCTGAACTGGCCGAAACCGTTGCGATCAGCCCGGCGACCTGCCATCGCCGCACCCAACGCCTGTTCGCGGATGGTTTCATCGTCGCCGTCCGCGCCATGGTCGCGCCGAAAAAGGTGGCGAAGGGCGCCCTCGTGATGGTCGGCGTCGTGCTCGACCGCTCGACGCCGGAGAGCTTTGCCACCTTCGAGCAGGCGATCGCAAAGCTGAAATTCGTGCTCGACTGCCACCTCGTCGCCGGCGACTTCGACTACTTCCTCAAGATCCGCGTCGGCGACATGGAGGATTTCAACCGCATCCACGGCGAGCAGCTCATCGCGCTGCCCGGGGTGCGCCAGACCCGCACCTTCTTCGTCATGAAGGAAGTTGTCGACAACGCGCCGCTGGAGTTTTGAGCCGCGCGGACGAGGCCTCCCGTGGTAGCTTGACGTACGCTTTCAAGGAATCACCCGATCATGCCGATGGAGCCGCCTGCCTTCCGCCAGCACAATCCGGTCGGGCCGGCTTACCAGCGCGGCTGGGTCGACGACGCCGTGGCCGCCATCGAAGCCGACCAGTGCCGCACGGCCGACACGCATCTGATCAAACTGATCGTGCCGGCGCTCGCCGGCATCGATATCTATCTGAAGGACGAATCCACGCACCCGACCGGCAGCCTCAAGCATCGGCTGGCGCGATCGCTGTTCCTCTACGCCCTCTGCAACGGCCACATCCGCGAAGGCACGCCTGTCGTCGAAGCCTCGTCGGGATCGACCGCAGTTTCGGAAGCCTATTTCGCGCAGATGATCGGCGTGCCCTTCTATGCCGTGATGCCGCGCACGACCTCGGCTGAGAAGATCGCCGCGATCGAGCATTATGGCGGCAACTGCCATCTGATCGACGACGGCCGCGCGCTCTATGCCGAGGCCGCCGCGCTCGCCGTTGGCCTGAACGGCCACTACATGGACCAGTTCACCTTCGCCGAGCGTGCCACCGATTGGCGCGGCAACAACAACATCGCCGAGTCCATCTTCACGCAATTGAAGGGCGAGCCGCGCCCGCTGCCGGACTGGATCGTGATGGGCGCTGGTACCGGCGGCACCTCGGCCACCATCGGACGCTATTTGCGCTATCGCCAGTATCCGACGCGGCTGTGCGTGGCCGATGTCGAGCATTCCGCTTTCTTTGACTGCTTCCGCACCCAGGATCGCTCCCATGTTTGCGAACGTCCCTCGCTGATCGAAGGCGTCGGCCGGCCGCGTTGCGAACCCTCCTTCGTGCCAGGCGTGGTCGACCGCATGATGAAGATCCCGGATGCGGCGACGATCGCGGCCATGAACGTGCTGTCGCGCCGGCTGCGCCGCGTGGTGGGCGGCTCCACCGGCACCAACTTCCTGGCGCTGTGCCGGCTTGCCTCGGAGATGCGCAAGGCCAACCAGACGGGATCGCTGGTGACACTGATCTGCGATTCCGGCGAACGTTACCGGCAGACCTATTACGAGCCCGAATGGCTGAGAAAGCGTGGCCTCGATCCGGCGCCGTTCGAGGCGGCGCTGTCGTCTTTCCTCGCGACCGGCGAGCCGCTGACGCTCGCCTTCGACGACGTCGCCAATCCACAAGCCCAATAGGGCGTTGGGCATCATCACCGATGCCGTCGGGGCACTCGCCCGAGCTGTGGATGTCACGGCAACTTCACTTGCCTTGCACGCCTACGCAGGCGACGGTCGCGACTTCTCAACGAGGAGAGCCTGCGGTGCGCCTTCCCATTCTCGATCCGAAAGACCTGAGTGCCGAACAGAAGCCGCTCTATGACGACATGCGCGCGGGTATCACGGACCACTTCAAGGGCTTCGTGAACATGCGCGACGACGGCGCGCTGCTCGGGCCCTGGAATCCCTGGGTTCGCGAGCCGCGATTCGGCAAGCCGGTGTGGGAGCTGGTCAAGGCGATCGCATCGAATCCGCTGTTGCCGGCGCCGGTGCGCGAGGTCGCCATCCTCGTCACCGGTTCGCATTTCCGCTCCGGCTACGAGCTCTATGCCCATGTTCTGGTCGCCGAGCAGCGCGGCCTGACCGACGAAAAACTCGCGACCATCGTCGCCGGGCAGCGTCCGGTCGATCTTACCAAGCAAGAGGCGGTCGCCTACGACGTCGCGTCTGCGCTGGTGAGCGGCGGCGTGCTGCCGGAGCTGACCTATCGGGCCGCGGTGAAGGAGTTCGGCGAGCACGGCGCGGCCGAGCTGTCCTATCTCGTCGGCATCTACTGCATGGTGTCCGTCACGCTGAACACGTTCGACGTACCGGTGCCGGAATAGCTGGCCGATCTAGACTGCTGGACCCGACGCAAGCGCAAGGCTACCCTGCCGCCGCCACGGCGGTGGATTCGCCATGCACGATCCAACTGCAGGATAATTGAGATGAAAGCGACGAAGCCCTCACGCCGCATCTTGCTCGCTGGACTGGCGGGACTTGCTGTGATTCCAACCGAGGCGTCCGCCTTCGCGGCGCCACAGGCTGCCAATGACGCGACGGTGGCCGAAGAGCGCTTCGCGCGCATGATCGCCGCGGCGCATGCGCCAGATATCAACTGCGCGCGCCAGGCCGAGCGTTATGCAGACGCGCATTGGCACGAGTATATCGTGGCGGCGCAGGCCGTGATCGACGCACGCGCGTAGCTCCTTCGCCCCTCGCGCAGGGCCATCGCATATGATGGCCAATTTCTCTGTGGCCACCCTTCGAGACGCCCGCCTTTGGCGGGCCCTCAGGATGAGGACCGAGTGTGCGGCAGCAATTTTAACGGGCTCCGATTCCCGCTTAGCCTCATCCTGAGGAGACCGCGAAGCGGTCGTCTCGAAGGACGAGGCGCGCGCTTGGCCGGCCACAGCCATATGCGATAGCCCTGTCCTCTTCGCGGGAGGATCTCACCTCTTCACCGCCCGCCGCACCTGCTCGCCGATCTGCGACAGCACCAGCTGCGCTTGCGGCAGGATGGCGCCCATGGCGTGGAAATTGTGAACCATGCCGTCGTGACAGACGTGCTCGACGACGACGCCGGCTCCGAGCAGCTTGCGGGCATAGGCGTTACCTTCGTCGCGCATCGGGTCGAACTCGGCGGTGTGCATGATCGTCGTCGGCAGGCCTGTGAGTCGCGTCGCGCGCAGCGGCGAGACGCGGGGATCCGCGGCATCGATGCCCTCCGGCAGATAGTCGGCGAGATCGGCCTCGATCGTGATGCGGTCGATGAGATAGCCTTCCGCGAACGCCTCGCGCGAAGGCGATGCCTCCTCGAAATCCAGTACGGGACAGATCAGGCATTGCGCCACGATCGATAGGCCGGCGCTTTGCTGCGCCTCCTGGCACACGATCGCAGCCAGCGTGGCACCGGCGGAATCGCCGCCGATCACCAGCCGTTCGGCGTCGATGCCGAGCGATGCCGCTTCGCGGGCGACCCATTCGGTCGCGGCCAGCGCGTCGTCGACGGCGGCGGGGAATTTGTGCTCGGGCGCGAGGCGGTAGTCGATCGAGACGAGGCGGCAGTTGGTCGCATGGGCGAGGGCTGCGGCGATGCGGTCGTGGGTCAAAATGCTGCCGGCGACGAGACCGCCGCCGTGAAAGAACACGAAGCCGGGTGCGCGCTCGCCGGCACCCGCGGGCGTGTAGAGGCGATAGGGAAGCTCGCCGCCCGGGCCGGGAAGCGCGCCGTCGGACGTCGTTACATCCGGCGCATCAGTACGCGCGAACTGCATCAGCTTCGCCAGCGACTGCCGCCGGGCCTCGACGCTGGGCCGGCTCCGCGCCTCCGGCGCAGCCGCAGCCATCATGGTCAACAAGCGCTTGGCAAGCGGATCGAGTGGCATGGAACACTCCGTAAGGTAACCCGCATTATAGCCCGCTTTGTGCTCGATTTGGTGTCGCCCCGGCACTACCGGCCGAGCTCCCCGGGGGAGGTGCCTTTCCCGCAGGAAATCGTTTAGAAGTTGGGAGAATAGTGTGCGGGATATTACCCAAGGAGGGCGGTCATGGCCAATATCGCAAAGCCCATCGCATATTCGCCGAGCTGGACCTTCTTCGAGGGCGAATGGCATGAGGGCAACGTGCCGATCATGGGGCCGCGCACTCATGCGGCCTGGCTCGGCTCGGTGGTGTTCGACGGCGCGCGCGCGTTCGAGGGCGTCGCGCCTGATCTCGATCGCCACATCGCGCGCGCCAATCAATCCGCGATCAATTTCGGTCTGAAGCCGGTGGTCGATGCCGGCACCTGGCTCACGCTCGCGAACGAAGGCATTGCGCGCTTCGCGGCGAAGGCCGAGCTCTACATCCGGCCGATGTACTGGGCGCAGAACGGCGCCGGCGGCGGCGTGCTGTTCGACCCCGACACCACCAATTGGTGCCTGTGCATCTACGAGGCGCCGATGCCCAAGCCGGTCGGCAACGCGATCACGCTGTCGCCGTTCCGCCGGCCCACCGCCGAATGCGCGCCGGTCGAAGCCAAGGCGGCCTGTCTCTATCCCAACAATTCGCGCGCGCTGGCGGAGGCCGCCTCGCGCGGCTTCCAGAACGCGCTGATGCTCGACATGCTCGGCAACGTCGCGGAGTTCGGCAATTCCAACGTGTTCATGGCAAAGGACGGCGTGGTCTTTACGCCGGCGCCGAACGGCACCTTCCTCAACGGCATCACACGCCAGCGCGTCATCGGCCTGCTTCGCGCCGACGGCGTGACGGTGGTCGAGACGACGCTGCGCTACGCCGACTTCGTTGCCGCCGACGAGATCTTCTCCACCGGCAATTTTGCGAAGGTCGCGCCCGTGATTCGCATCGACGAGCGCGAGCTGAAGCCGGGTCCGCTCTACACCAGGGCGCGCAAGCTCTATTGGGATTTTGCGCATGCGGTGAAACTGGCGGCGTAGGCCTTCAGGCGCGTCCTGTTTTTCGCCGGGACGATACTGACAGTGCGGCAGGCGCACGCGGTAGCTAACCGGTTTTCCGTCGAAATCGGCTGAACTGAAAGGCCTGCGTCGAACGCCACGGCGTATGATGCGTCTCGCCGCGCGTTTCGACGAGTTTGAATCCCGGTCCGAGCTCCATCGAAAGGCTCGCGCTGTCATGCCGCTGGACCGGCAGGCCGCTGCACCTTTCGGGACCATCCGGCGCGAAGGTGCCGATGATGACGTGGCCGCCGGGCGCGACCGCCGACCGCAGGCGGTCGACGTAAGCTGCCCTGTCGCCCGGATCTGTCAGGAAGTGGAATGCAGCGCGATCGTGCCAGACATCGTATGCCTTCGCCGGTCGCCATGTCGTTGCGTCGGCCACGATCCAGTCGATCGCTGCGGCGGCCGCCCCGATTCGCGTCTTTGCGGCCTCAAGCGCGCTGACCGAGAGATCCAGCACGGCGATGTTGCGATATCCCGCCTGCAAAAGGCTGTCGGCCAATCGTGACGCGCCACCGCCAATATCGATGATCGCGGCAGTATGATCCGGATTGGCCGCGCGGATCATCCCCAGCGAGATCGTCGGCGTGTCCTGAAACCAGCTGACCTCCGTCTCGCCTTTGGTGGTGTAGACGTGGTCCCAATGCGTGGTTCGGTCGGACATGGCGTATGCCTTGGCCCTCCGGCGTGTCAGCAGGCCTTCGGGGACGACCCAGACCGGTTGGCGGCGTCCGGTAAAAGCGGCCGCTGCCCGCGGGCACTCTCGCGCGAATGAAGGATCTACTCTTCCTTCTTCGACATCTTCTCGAGGCGTTCCTGCATCTCCTTCATCTGCTGACGCAGGTCGTCGATGTTGGTGTCCTTTGCCGGCTCGGCGCTGGCCTCGGGCTCGGCCTCCGGTGGGGCTCCCGCCGGGCGGCCCGGAGTGGGGACAAAAGGCTTGAACATCGAGAAGGTCTGCTGAAACAGCTCCATGTTGCGGCGAACCTGTTCTTCGAGCGGGGCAAATGGGGTCCCGGAGAGCGAGGTGGCGATCTGCTTACGGAACTTTTCCTGCTCCTGGGTCAGCGATGCGATGGCCTGCTCCAGATATTTCGGCACCACCATCTGCATGCTGTCGCCGTAGAAGCGGATGAGCTGGCGCAGGAAAGTGGTCGGCAACAGGTTCTGGCCGGCCTTGTTCTCCTGCTCGAAGATGATCTGGGCGAGCACGGAGCGGGTGATGTCGTCGCCCGTCTTGGCGTCGTAGACCAGAAAATCTTCGCCGTCCTTGACCATGGACGCGAGGTCTTCCAGCGTCACATAGGTGCTCGTTCCGGTGTTGTAGAGCCGGCGGTTCGCGTATTTCTTGATGGTTGTGGGTTGGTCTGATTTCGCCATGGGCTCTCACTTGCAAGCACGGAGAACGGGAACCTGACGGGCAATGCCGCAGGGCGGGAAGAGTACGCAACGCAACAAAATAAGCATTTTCAACGGGGGCACGCTACCGTTTTGTGCGGCACGGTTAACTGCACAGCAAAAACGTGCTTGCGAAATCGCCAAGAACGCTATTTTGAATGCGCTGCGGCATGAATTCGATCGCCAGCCGATTGACATGCCTCAACGACGTTAACAGGATGCCGTCCGAGACTGGCGAGCCGTTTTCCCAGCCCCGTCTGCCCCCATACAACCCAGGAGATGCCCATGTCAGACGATGTCGTCATCGTCAGCGCCGCCCGCACCCCGGTCGGAAGCTTCAACGGAGCGTTCGCGACCCTTCCCGCCCATGATCTCGGCGCGATCGCCATCAAGGCCGCGCTCGAGCGCGGTGGCATCGAGCCCGGCCGGGTCTCCGAAGTCATCATGGGCCAGATCCTGACTGCTGCCCAAGGCCAGAACCCCGCCCGTCAAGCCTCGATCAATGCCGGCATTCCCGTCGAGAGCCCGGCCTGGGGCGTGAACCAGCTCTGTGGCTCGGGCCTGCGGACCGTCGCGCTCGGCTATCAGGCGCTGCTCAACGGCGATTCCGAGATCGTGGTCGCCGGCGGCCAGGAATCCATGAGCATGGCCCCGCACGCCCAGTATCTGCGCGGCGGCGTCAAGATGGGCCCGGTCGAGTTCGTCGACACCATGATCAAGGACGGCCTTTGGGATGCCTTCAACGGCTACCATATGGGCAACACCGCGGAGAATGTCGCGCGGCAGTGGCAGATCACCCGCGCCCAGCAGGATGAGTTCGCGGTCGCCTCGCAGCAGAAGGCGGAGGCCGCACAGAAGGCCGGCAAGTTCAACGACGAGATCGTCCCCGTCACCATCAAGTCCCGCAAGGGCGACATCGTCGTCAGCGCCGACGAATATCCGCGCCACGGCGCAACGCTCGACGGTATGGCAAAACTGAAGCCAGCTTTCGAGAAGGAAGGCACGGTCACCGCGGGCTCGGCCTCCGGCATCAATGACGGCGCCGCCGCCGTGGTGCTGATGACCGCCAAGCAGGCCGCCAAGGAAGGCAAGAAGCCGCTCGCGCGCATCGTGTCCTGGGCGCAGGCCGGCGTCGATCCGAAGATCATGGGCTCGGGCCCGATCCCCGCCTCGCGCGCGGCGCTGAAGAAGGCCGGCTGGAACGTCGGCGATCTCGACCTGATCGAGGCCAATGAGGCCTTCGCGGCGCAGGCCTGTGCCGTCAACAAGGACCTCGGCTGGGATACCGCCAAGGTCAACGTCAACGGCGGCGCGATCGCGATCGGCCATCCGGTCGGTGCCTCCGGTGCGCGCGTGCTGGTGACGCTGCTGCACGAGATGCAGAAGCGCGATTCCAAGAAGGGCCTCGCCACGCTGTGCATCGGCGGCGGCATGGGCATTGCCATGTGCATCGCCCGCGATTGATGCGGGCGAGGCACCAAACGAGGACATGCATCGCGCGCGACTGAAACAGCTGACGCGCAGCTTACGCCTCATCTGTGCGTGCGTTGCACACATGAGTGAGTGCATTGCACGCGATTAAAAAGGCGGCGGTTGCAAATCAAATATTCTTCGCAATCGCGCAAGCCTCGACTAAAGAGAAACGCCCGGCTCGATGCCGGGCGTTTTGTTCTTGATGTCCATCAAACGTCCCGCATAATCCGCATCTAAAACGATCACTCAGAAACGTCCGAAGAGTCCTAGGGAAGGAATACGATATGACACGTGTTGCATTGGTGACGGGTGGTACGCGGGGCATCGGAGCTGCGATCAGCAAGGCGCTGAAGGCGGCCGGCTACAAGGTCGCGGCGAGCTACGCCGGCAACGATGCGGCTGCGGACAAATTCAAGGCTGAGACCGGCATCGCCGTCTACAAATGGGACGTCAGCAGTTTCGATGCCTGCGCCGAAGGCGTGAAGAAGGTCGAAGCCGAGGTCGGGTCAATCGATGTGCTCGTCAACAACGCCGGTATCACCAAGGACGGCGCCTTCCACAAGATGAGCCTCGAGCAGTGGAACGCCGTGATCGGGACCAATCTCGGTTCGCTGTTCAACATGTCGCGCCAGGTCATCGAAGGCATGCGTGGCCGCAAGTTCGGCCGCATCATCAACATCTCCTCGATCAACGGACAGAAGGGCCAGTTCGGCCAGGTGAACTATTCCGCAGCCAAAGCCGGTGAGATCGGCTTCACCAAGGCGCTCGCGCTGGAGAACGCCAAGGCCGGCGTCACCGTGAACGCGATCTGCCCGGGCTACATCAACACCGAGATGGTGCAGGCCGTGCCGAAGGACGTGCTGGAGAAGGCCATCCTGCCGCTGATTCCGATCGGCCGTCTCGGCGAGCCCGAGGAAATTGCACGCGCCGTCGTGTTCCTGGCCGCCGATGAAGCCGGCGCCATCACCGGCTCAACGCTGACCGTCAACGGCGGCCAGTACATGGTGTGATGGGATCGCATCACACTTGATCATATCGGTAACTTCGTCATGCCCGGGCAAAAGCGCGAAGCGCGTCTTCGCGCTAGACGTCCCGGGCATCCACGGCCTTACGACAGCCGTCGCCATGAAAGAACGTGGATGGCCGGGACATAGGCGAGCGCAAGCGACGCCGTTCCTCGGACGGCTACGCCCGGCCACGACGAGGGTATTTGGCCAATGACTCCCCGCACGGCGACGTTGATCGGATTGACCGCGATCCTGATGTGGTCGCTGCTCTCCGTGATGACGGTGGCGACCGGAAGGATTCCGGCGTTCCAGCTCGCCGCGATGACGTTCGCGATCGGCGGTCTGGTCGGCCTCCTCACCTGGATCGGCCGCAGCGAGGCGGCAAAAAGCCTGCGCCAGCCAGCCGTCGTGTGGGCCGTCGGCGTTGGCGGATTATTCGGCTATCACGCGCTGTACTTCCTTGCGCTGCGCTTCGCGCCACCGGCCGAAGCGGGCCTGTTGAATTATCTCTGGCCGCTGTTGATCGTGCTGTTCTCGTCGTTGCTGCCGGGCGAGCGGCTCGCCCCGCATCACATCATCGGCGCCGTGCTTGGCCTCGTCGGCACCGTGCTGCTGTTCGCCGGCAACACCGTTGGCTTCGCGCAGGGGCAGTGGCCCGGACTGATCGCGGCCTTTGTCGCCGCGTTCGTGTGGGCAACCTATTCGGTGTTGTCGCGCCGGCTCAAGGCGGTGCCGACCGATGCGGTCGCGGGATTCTGCCTTGTCACCGCAGCGCTCGCCGCGCTGATGCATGCCGCGCTCGAGACGACGGTGTGGCCGGAGACGAAACTGCAATGGCTCTCCGTCATCGCGCTCGGCATCGGCCCGGTCGGTGCCGCGTTCTACGCCTGGGACATCGGCATGAAGCGCGGCGACATCCGTGTGCTCGGCGCGGCATCCTATGCGACGCCGTTGCTCTCGACCGGCTTCCTCATCGCTGCCGGCTTCGCCAAGGCGAGTGCAAACATCGCGATCGCCGCGATCCTGATCGCCGGCGGCGGTCTGATTGCGGCGAAAGACATGGTGCTGCGGAAGCGATGAGGCGTTCGTTCGCCGTACTGTTGATCTCGATGCTCGCTGCTCCGGGCGCCATGGCGCAAGTCCGTGCGACGCCTGAAACGTTCACCGGCATTTATCAGAACGAGCACGCGAATGGCCGGCCCGAGACGGTTACGATAAGCGATCGATCAGGATTGATCCGCGGCTAAGGCGCCGGCTGCCAGCCGGGCGGTCGATACATCGCTTCCGGAATCTGCCCGAGCTCGGAGCGCTGCAAGCGCTGCGGCGTCAGGCTGTAAAATTCCTGGAAGCTCAGGATCAGTGGCCGCCATTTGTCGGGATCGATGCGATTGCTCGCTCCTTCCATCATAATGTCGGGATGCGCATGGACCCGCGTGATACGGACCTCGATTGCGGCGAGATGACCACGCCAGACGGCGTCGTCCTGCGCCATCTCATGCACATGCGCGACCTTTGCTTCCAGCTGCACCGGACACTCGGCGGCGCGTGGCGCGCCGACCGTCTCGCCCGCTAGCGCCGTCAATCCGCTAAGACCGAACTTGTCCTTCTCGTGCCGGTAACCGCGATGGAGCTTTCCCGGCGGCACCGGATCCGAGCCTGTGGTACGGGCGAGGCGGTCGACGGCAGCGACGAGGTCCGCGGACGGCAGGTTGAGCACGCATTCCCCGGTGCGAATCATGTTCTCCGTGGTCTTGGAATTGCGCGCGAGCCCGAGCATGCCGCGCCATCCCACCCACCATGCCGACGACATTGGCGCGAGATTGGAGGAGCCGTCTTCGTTGGTTGAGCCAATCAAAACGACGGGCGTTCCGAAATACAAAATGGCCGGGTCTATCTGAATTACTGGCGGATCAAATGTTCCGTGCATCACGCGCTCCTGTTCACTGGATGCGCTGTGTTATGCTGTGCAACGGATCGAACCCACCCGATTCCAGATCAGGCGTTACGGCTCCCAGCCCTTCGGCGCGAGCTCGAATTTTGCGAACTCGAAAGCCGGCGCCACGGTGCAGCCGAGCAATGTCCATTCGCCGGTCGTCTCCGCCATTTGCCAGGCATCGGCCGGAACGATCGCCTGCGGCCGCTCGCCGTTGGCGAGATCGGTGCCGAGGCGCACCTCGTGCTGCGAGCAGCCATCGTGCGCGATGCGCAGCGCAAGCGGGCTTCCGGCGTAGTAGTGCCAGATCTCGACCGCATCGATGCGATGCCAGTGCGAGCGCTCGCCACGGGCGAGCAGAAAATAGATCAGGGTCGAGCGCGAACGGCCGTTGGCGTCGGTAGCCTGATCGCGAAAAGTCTCGCGGTAATGTCCGCCCTCGGGATGCGGGCGGAGTTCGAGACGTGCGATGATCTCGGCTGCGGTCGGCATCGATCCCCGTCCGGATTTTTCTTCAGGATTTGTTCTTCAGGACTTGTTCTTGCGCTCTCGCAATTCGCCGAACACCGTGGCGGCATCCGCGCCCTTCATGTGCAGCCTGGCAGCGACCGAGGGTTCATCAGCGCGCAGGAACACATTCGCTCGCTTCTCGTCACCAAGCAGCGAGGGAATCGTCGGCTTGTTCTCTGCCCGCAGCTTCGCCACCTCCGCCGCGCGTGCCTGGAGCGCCGCATTGTCGGGCTCGACGGTGAGCGCGAACTTGACGTTGGACGCGGTGTATTCGTGGCCGCAATAGAGCATGAAGTCGTCGGGCAGCGCGCGCAGCTTGAGAAGCGAGTCCCACATCATCGGATAATTGCCCTCGAACACGCGGCCGCAGCCGATCGAGAACAGCGTGTCGGCGGCGAACAGCGTCTTTTCGGTGTCGAACACGTAGGAGATGTGGTCGAGCGTATGGCCGGGCGTCTCCAGCACGCGGGCGAGCAGGTTTCCGATCTTGACCACGTCGGCGTTGGCGACCCGCAAGTCGACGTTCGCAATCCTGGTCGTCTTGTCATGCGGCGCGACGACGCGGCAATTGTATTTCTGCTTGAGTTCGGCGACGCCTCCGACATGATCGCCGTGATGATGGGTGATCAGGATGTCGGTGAGCTGCCAGCCCTCGCGATCCAGAGCGTCAAGGATGGGACCGGCCTCCGGCGCGTCGATCGACGCCGTCGCGCCGGTTTCCAGATCGTGGATCAGATAACCGAAATTGTCGTTTAAACAGTTGAAAGTACGAATTTCGGCGGCCATGACATCTCCATCGGGCTCAGCCCCGCCAGACAAATATGGCGTTAGCGTTGCTCAGGCAATGCAATATTCAGCGCGCAGCCGCTGCCTTGTGCATGTTACATTGCCCGCATGACCATCGATGTCGTCGACCTTCGCGAGTTTTATTCCCGGCGCCTCGGCATCGTGGCGCGGCAAATGATCAATCGCGGCATCAAGGAGCGCTGGCCCGGCGCCAAGGGTCAGCGTGTGCTCGGCATCGGCTATCCCACCCCCTATCTTGGCTTGTTCCGCGAAGACGCGGAGCGCTGCATCGCCTTCATGCCGGCGGCCCAGGGTGTCCTGAAATGGCCGACAGGGCGCCCGGCGCTGGCCTCACTGGTGGATGAATTCTCGCTGCCGTTGCCGGACGCCGCGGTCGACCGCATCCTGCTGGTGCATGCACTGGAGATGTCCGACGATCCGGCGGCGCTGCTCCGCGAGATCTGGCGGGTGCTGTCGCCGTCCGGGCGGGTGATCGCGGTGATCCCGAACCGGCGCGGGGTGTGGACCCGCAGCGACAACACGCCATTTGGCCACGGTCGGCCCTATTCGCGTTCGCAGATCACGGACTTGTTGCGCCAGACCTGGTTCACGCCGACCTCGTGGGGCGAGGCGCTGTTCATGCCGCCTTACGCCGGTGGCTGGGTGCTCAAATCGGCGCAGATGTGGGAGCGCGCCGGTGCGGCGCTGTCGCTGCCCTTTGCCGGCGTCCACATCGTCGAGGCCACCAAGCAGGTCTATCGGGCGATCCCCGCCAAGCGCGAGCGGGCGCGGCTGATTCCGTCGTTGAAGCCGGTTCTGGTGCCGTCCTCGACCGTGACACGCACATAAAAGCAAATCGTCCCGGCGAGGCCGGGACGATGCGGTTCGGGACATCAGAAGAGGCGCTGCGGCTCACTCGCTGGGGGCGAGATCGTCGCCGGAAGCGGCCGGCGCTGCCTCGCGCTCGGGGCGCGGGCCGGCATGCGGCCGGCGGCGCCGCCGCGGGAAGCGCTCGCCAGCACCACCGCCTTCCACGCTCTGGCCGCCGTTCAACTGCGGCTGCGGGCCGGTGATGAAAGAGGGCAGGCGATCCACGTTGCCGGCCTCGGCGATCGCGGGCTGCGGCTGGTTCGGCGGTTGGGGCTGCGGCTGAGGCTGGTATTGCGGCTGCGGACGGTGGTCGCGCTCGCGGTGCTCGCGCGGCTGCTGATTGTCACGCTGATAGGGGTGGTTGTCACGCGGCTGAAAATCGCGCTGGTGCTCGCGCTGGCCCTCGCGCACATAAGGCTGCGGCGGCGGTTGCGGCACGAAGCCCGGCTCCTGGCCGAAATTCGAGAAATTCTCGCCGTCGTCCTCGCTGTCGTCGCTGCTGCTGACGGGCTCGTCGCCGCGCGGCTGCTGGTTTTGGCGGAACTGCTCCTGGGCCGTCGCGATCAGGCGGAAATAATGCTCGGCATGCTGGTAGTAGTTTTCGGCGGCGACCGGGTCGCCTGAGGAGCGTGCATCGCGCGCGAGCTGAAGATATTTCTCGGCGATGTGCGAGGCGGTACCGCGGATCTTGATGTCGGGTCCGTTCGATTCGTAGACCCGGGTCATCGGGTTCTGGCCGCGCCGGTTATGATTGTTGTTGCTGTTATTGTTGTTGTTGCGGTTGCGCATCCGCTGCTTGTTCTGACCGTTTCTCATGTCCTGCCTTTAATTCCAGCCCTAAAGGTTGTACGCATTACTGATTGCTGAGACTGACCCAGCGGTTCACACGTCTCGCGCGCACTGCGCACAAGAGCGGACTAGACCCTGCCGATGTTCGTCGACCGTCGCGTTCAACAAAGACGCGTTCCCCATCCGCCAGCATTCAGCGCCAGCGAACCCATTCATTTTGCTTGCCAAAACAAGCCCTGTTTTCTTGCGTTAGTCTTCGCGCGCAATATCAGGCTTTCGTTCACGTTGCGGTCGGAAAGCAGCGCACCTCAAGGGCTATCGCGCTTAACGGGACCTGCGGCTTGGAACCTAAAATCAGTGAAGCTCTCGCTCGAGAGCCCGGCTTTCGCCCGTAGTTCTACGGGGCCGACACCGATGTGCTAAGCAGAAGGTAGTCGTTCCCATAGGATATTCCAAGAGGTTTTTTGGCGCCCAATCCGGCTTTTATGGGGGCATTTTTCGGGCCGAAACGGCCCTCGGGATTCCCGCCAGATCGGCCTTGGGCGGCCTGTCCACCACCAACGCGGCGGCGGCCATCAAGGTTTCAATGTTTCGCGCCTGGCCTTGGCCTGCCTCGACGATCAGCGCTCCGCCGGGGGCGAGGCGCTCGGCCGCCTGGGGCATCAAGGCGCGGTAGGCGTCGTATCCGTCGTTGCCGCCATCGAGCGCCAGATGGGGATCGTGCGCGCGGACTTCGATGCTCAATTTCGGAATTTCAGCCGAAGGAATGTAGGGTGGATTCGACACGATGAGATCGAACGGGCCCGAGAGCGCGGTCGCATAGGAGCAGGCGACGAAGGCCGCGCGGTCGGCAAGACCGAGAGCCGCGGCATTGCCCCTGGCGGTGTCGAGCGCGGAGAGGCTGAGATCTGTGCCGACCCCGAAGGCGTCTGGAATTTCGTGCAGCAGCGCGAGCAGGATCGCCCCGGACCCGGTGCCGATGTCGGCGATGCGCGGGCGCCGACCCGATATGGTGAGCTCGCGGAAAATCTCGAGCGCCAGTTCGACCACCGTCTCGGTGTCGGGGCGCGGCACCAGCGTCGCTTCGGACAAGCGAAACGGCAGGCCCCAGAATTCCCTCGCGCCGACAATGCGCGCGACCGGCTCATGCGCGAGCCGGCGCTCCGCATATCCCTCGAGCCGCACAGCCTCCTCGGGCGTGAGCTGTCGTCCCGCCTGCGTGACCATCGCGGTCAGATCGAGACCCAGCGCGGCGCCGACCAGCAGGCGCGCGTCGAGCGCGGCTTCTTCAATGCCGGTCGATTGCAGCCGTGCCGCAAGCGCACGCCGCGCACTCTCGATGCTGGATCCGGACCCGGAATCTGCCAATGGAACCATCCTGCCTGGCATCGTGGATAGATCGGCGGGCCTGCTTGCGTCAACGGACATGGTGACGTTTGATCGCGGCGGCAGCGGCGGTGAGACCATGACGGCCTATGACGATCAGAACGTCTTTGCGAAAATCCTGCGCGGCGAGATTCCCTGCCTCGAGGTGTTCAGGGACGACCGCAGCCTCGCCTTCCTCGACATCATGCCGCGCTCGCCCGGGCACACGCTGGTGATCCCCAGGGCGCCGGCGCGCGGCATCCTTGACGTCGCGGAGGACGATCTCGCCGCCGTGGCCCGAACCGCCAAACGGGTTGCGATCGCGGCAATGAAGGCTTTCGATGCCGAGGGCATCATCCTCCAGCAGTTCAGCGAGCCGGCCAGCGGGCAGGTGGTGTTGCACCTGCACATGCACGTCATGCCGGTCAAGGCTGGTGTCGAACTGTTGCCGGCGCAGACGCGCAAAGAGGACCCCGTCGTGCTCGCCGACCACGCCAGGCGCCTGATCGCGGCGATCGGCGGCTGACGAAATCTAGACGCCGAGATAGCGCTGCAGCAGTTCCGGCTGAGCCTTGAGTTCTTGCGCCGGGCCCTCGTGCACGATGTGGCCATTGTTGATGATGTAGATGCGGCTTGCCAGCGCCAGCGTCGCCGCGAGGTTCTGCTCGACCAGCACGATGGTCTGGCCGGCGGCCGCGAGCTCGCGGCAGGCCTTGATGAGGTCATGGACGATGACGGGTGCCAACCCTTCAAAGGGTTCGTCCAGCAGGATGATCTTGGGATCGCGCACCAGCGCCCGGGCGATCGCGAGCATCTGCTGCTCGCCGCCGGAGAGCTCGGTGCCACGGTTGTTGCGACGCTCCTTCAATCGCGGAAACATCTCGTAGATGCGCGCGAGCGGCCAGCGTTTCGGCGCGGTGATCCCGGCGATGACGATGTTCTCCTCGACCGACAGGCTGCCGAAGATGCGGCGCTCCTCGTGCACCAGCTGCATCCCGGCCTGAGCGATCTTGTGGCTCCTGCGTCCGGCGATATCGATGCCGTCGAATTTCACGGTACCGCTGCGCGGCGTGACGACGCCCATCAGGCTCTTCAGCGTCGTGCTCTTGCCGGCGCCGTTGCGGCCGAGCAGCGCGACCACCTCGTGCTGTTCGACGTGCATGGCGACGTCGAACAGGATGTGGGAGTCCCCGTAATAGCTGTTCAGGCCGTTGACCTCGATCAGGCTCATGCGGCGATCTCTCCATGCACGCCGCCGAGGTAGGCTTCCTGCACCGCGGCGTTGGTCCTGATCTCCTCCGGCGTGCCGTCGAGCAGGACCCGACCCTCCTGGAGCACCGTGACGCGCTCGACCAGCTCGAACAGCGAATCCATGTCGTGGTCGATGATGATCATGGTGCGGCCGCGGGCGATTGATTTGAGCAGCTTGACGGTCTCGACCCGTTCGCGCGGACTCATGCCGGCGAGCGGTTCGTCGAGCAGGAGCAGGCGGGGCGAGGTGGCGAGCGCGAGCCCGATCTCCAGCCGCCGCTTTTCGCCATAGGCGAGCTCTGCGACTTCGGTGTCGGCGCGGCCGGTCAGGTTGACCAGCGCCAGCGTGTGCTCCACCTGCTCCGACAGGCCTTTGACACTGGAGAGCTTCCGGAACAGGTCGAGCCGGAACTTTCCGCGCAACTCGGCGAGCGCGGCGATCGTGAGGTTCTGCCGCACCGTCAGTCCGGTGAAGAGCTGGTTGACCTGGTAGCTCTTGGTGAGCCCGAGCTGGCAGACGTCGGTGATCTTCAATCCGGTGATGTCGCGCCCTTCGAACATGATTCGGCCGGAGCTCGGCGCGATCTCACAGGTCAGCATCTTGAAGAAGGTCGATTTGCCGGCGCCATTGGGGCCGATGATGCCGCGCAGCTCGCCCTGATTGACGCTGAAGTCGATGTTGCTGTTGGCGAGGAGGCCGCCATAACGTTTGGTGAGGCCGCTGGCTTTCAGGATCGGTCCGGAAAAGGCGGGTTTTTCGATCTGCTTCGCCTGCATCGGAGCCGGCAGGGATTGCTGGGCGCCCTCGACGTGGGCGCTCTGTTGTTCCGGCTCCCTATCCTGCCGCGACCGCTTGCCGAACACAAAGTGATAGAGGTCCACGAGACCGCCGATGATGCCGCCACGCAGGAAACAGACCAGCAGCACGAATACGACGCCCAGCACGAGCTTCCAGGCCGCTCCCAGGCCCACCGCTCCCTGGAGGAAGTCCTGGAGGAAGAGCCAGACAGCGGCGCCGACCAGCGGGCCGAATAGTGTGCCTCTGCCGCCGATCGCGGTCTGCATCACGAGCTGGCCGGAGGTGTCGAAGGTGAAAGCATCGGGCGGCATGAAGGCCTGGAGCACGCCGAGAAGGCCGCCGGCGAATCCAGCATAGGCCGCGGCGATCACGAAGGCGGTCAGCTTGTAGCCGTGGATATTGTGGCCGACCGCGGTGGCGCGCAGCGGGTTGTCGCGGATCGCGCTGAAGATGGCGCCGACCGGCGAGCGAACGATCCTGAGCGCGATCACGACACCGATGAAATAACAAAGGGCA
Organism: Bradyrhizobium sp. Kon10; assembly: GCF_055807395.1. Taxonomy (NCBI): domain Bacteria; kingdom Pseudomonadati; phylum Pseudomonadota; class Alphaproteobacteria; order Hyphomicrobiales; family Nitrobacteraceae; genus Bradyrhizobium; species Bradyrhizobium sp. Kon10. The sequence continues at coordinate 29,456 of NZ_JBVVOZ010000027.1, forward strand.
ATGAACTGATAGAGCGACCAGCCGTCGGTGAAGTGGATCGCGGTGAAGCCGAGATTGAAGCTCGGCATCGGAACACCCGGCAGGCCGTTCTCGCCGCCGGTGAAGTCGGAGAGCGGATTGAACTCGACGAAGAAGAACACCTCCGCGATGGCGACCGTGATCATGGCAAAGTAGATGCCGGTCCGGCGCAGCGCGACCAGCCCGACCAGATAGCCGGTCGCAGCCGCAGCGATCATGCCGATGACCAGCGCGCCCAGCACATTGCTGAACCCGGCGCGGGTCAGCAGATAGGCCGCGACGAAGCCGCCGGTGCCGTAGAAGGCGGATTGGCCGAACGACAGCAGCCCGGTGAAGCCGAACAGAATGTCGAAGCCGAGCCCGAATAGGCCCCAGACCAGGATTCGGTTCACGGTGTTCGGTGCGAAGCCGAGATGAGGCAGCACGAAGGGAGCTACGATCAGCCCGGCCGCGGTCAGGATCTCGATCAGGAACGGGCGTTGCTTGAGCATCTGGGGGTCACTTATTCGCGGCCCTGGACGCCGAGCAGGCCGTGCGGACGTACCACCAGTACGAGCGTCATGGCCGCAAACAGCATCACATAGGCATAGCCGGGGTTGAACATGGAGGTGACGCTGATGATCTCGCCGGCGATCAGGCCGCCGAGGATGGCGCCCGGGAACGAGCCGACGCCGCCGATCACCACCACCACGAAGGTTTCGACGAGGATGTCGTCGCCGACACCCGGCGTCAGCGACACCACCGGCGCGTTGACGATACCGGCGAACCCGGCGGCCATGGCGCCGATGCCGAACACCACCATGAAGACGCGATAGACGTTGATACCGAGCGAATCCACCATCACGGAGTCCTCGATGCCGGCGCGCACGATCATGCCGAGCCGGGTGCGGTAGAGGACGAGGAACAGCGCGCCCAGCGCGATCGCGACGATGCCGACCAGCGCGAGGCGGTAGGTCGGGTAGAACATGAAGCCAAGATTGGTGATGCCCTGGAACAGCGCCGGGGGTGGCACGACCAGCGACTGGCTCGAGAAGATCAGGCGCACGGTCTCGACGAAGCAGATGCCGAGCCCGAAGGTGACGAGCAACTGGTCTTCGTGCGGACGGTGATAGAAATGACGGATGATGATTCGTTCGATCAGAACGCCCAGCAGCATCACGAACAGCGAGCCGGCGAGGACCGCGAGAATGAACGAGTCGGTGTACTGGAAGGCGACGAAGCCGGCATAGCCACCGATCATGAACATCGCGCCATGCGCAAGGTTCAGCACGCCGAGCGTACCGTAGATGATCGTCAGGCCGGAGCTGATCAGCGCAAGCAACGCGCCGAGCGCGAGGCCGTTGAACAGCTGCGAAACGAGATTGGGCCAACTAATCATGCATGACGGTCGCGGTTGGGCGCAGGGAGCGCACGAAAGCAGGAGCGACGAAAAAACGTGACGCCGCAGGAGCAGATGCGGCCCGCGGCGTCACAGGGATGAAGACGGGATCAGGTGTAGGCGCCGAGATGGCAACCGAACGCGTCCGGCTTCTGCATCAGGCCTTCGCCCGGGACGATCTCGACGACGTCGTACCAATCTTCCTTGTTCTTCATGTCCTTCTGCATCTTGCCCTTGACGATGATGACGGGACGGACGCACTGGTGGTCCTCGGGCCGGTAGTGCACGTCGCCGACCAGGGAAGGCAGGGTCTCGCCCTTCTCATAGGTCTTGATCACATCGGGCGGATCAAAAGTGCCGGCTTCCTCGCACATGTGGGCCCAGTGCGCGAAGCTGACATAGGCGTTCTCCGCGCCCCATTCCGGCTTGTAGCCGTACTTCTTCTCGAAGGCCTCGTTGAACATCTTCGCCAGCGGGAACTTGTCCTCGACCGTCCACCAATAGTCCGTGGCGGCATAGACGCCCTGCATCAGCCCGCCGGTCTCGCGCGCGATGAACGGTACCTGATAGGGGACGACCAGCTTCATCCTGTCGAGCACGCCGAACTGCTTGGCCTGCTGGGTCGACAGCACCGCGTCGTGGCCCCAGTTGACGTTGATCAGCACGTCCGCGCCGGAGTTCGCGACATTGAGGAGATAAGAGGAATAATCGGGAGCGCCGAGCGGCGCGACCTGATCGGTCGCCGTGGTCCAGCCCGCGGTCGCGAGGAAATCCTGCATCGACTTGGTGACCGTGTGGCCGTAGGTGTAGTCCGGCGTCAGATAGGCGGCCTTCTTGTTCTTTCCGAACTCCCTCACCATCACCGGCCCGATCGCCGCGGCCGCGGTCTGACCATAGAAGTTTTGCCGGAAGCCGTAGCGAACGCAGTCCTTGCCGGTCGTGTCGTTCGAGCCGGAAATGCCGCACACGAACAGGACACGCTCGCGCTGCGCGAGCTTGTTGAGCGCAACCGCAACGGCGCTCGATGTGCCGCCGGTGATCATGATTGCCTTGTTCTCGCTAATGAAGCGCTGCTGCGCCTGCACCGCTTCGTTCGGTTTGGCGGCGGAGTCCGCAACGCCATATTTCAGCTCCTTGCCGAGCACGCCCTTGCTGGTCTTGGGCGATATCTTCTTGATCAGGTCGTGCCCCTCGTTGATGTGCTCGATCGCAAGCTGATAGCCCTTGAGCTCGTCTTCACCCTGCACGGCATAGGTGCCGGTGCGCGGCACCGAGATCCCGATGAACGCCGTGGAACCCGACACGCCTGCGGGATAAGTGCCGATCGCCGGCTGGTCTTCTGCAAATGCCGGCAGCGCGGGCAGCAGCGTGCCGCCGATGATGCCAGCGCCGCCCTGGAGCAGGCGGCGGCGCGAGATATCGTAGGCCAAGCCGCGGTGGATGAGTGTGTCCTTCATGATCGGTTCCTCCTGAATGACGGTCTTGCGTGCCGGCGAGACGGAACCCGCCCGGCGTGTCCGGTCTCGATCGCCGAACGCCGGGCGCGTCACATCCGCGTGTAGTTCTTGCCCTATGCATTGCTTGTGAAGGCTTTCTGTCAATTTCGCCTTTGGTCGAACGACGAAAATTATCTCGTGAAAACATATCGTCTCACGATATACATTAGCCTTTGTGAGTACGAGACCGGCGGGTTTGGCGAGCGCGATGACACGGCAGAGGAGAGCAGCGGAAGGTCGGAAGCGGCAGTCCTGGCCGCAAGTGGCGGAGCGGCCGGCGGCTGAGGGAGGCGACCAGCGCACGGGCCCGCAGCCCGGCGACACGCCCCAAATGTCCGAGCTGCGCAACCGCCCGGGAGGTTGGCGCGGCACGTCCGCAGGCTCGGTTCAGGGGAAGCGGGCGCCCGGCCCGATGATGACGCTGAGCGTGCGCGCCCAGAACGTACTCAAGGAACTCGCGGTCGAGCTCACCGGCGAGCAGCCGCCGAAGGGGAAATGGTCGCCCTCTCGCGAGTTGCTGCTGGCGCTGACCGCCGAGCGCCTCGCAACTGCGCGCAATTGCGGCCCTCGCACGATGCGCGAGATCATCGTCTGGGCGCAGGGATGCGGGGTGACCATCACGCCGGTGCTCCGGCCCGGCGGCTCGCTCTCGAAGATGTGGGAACGGTTGATCGCCAACGCGGCTTCCGGCGCTCTGACCAGCGCTGAGGTCGCCAGTGCGCTGCAGCGGTCGATCCGGCGGAAGAGCGTCCGCATACCGATCGCATTCCAGGTCATTCTCGTAAAAATCCTGCTCTCCAGCTTCGAGTAGGCGACCGGATATCTGTGTATCGCCACACCGGCCGGTTGGTCCGGAGCCGGTGGCTTGTTACTTTGCCAAGCTGCCCGCCTCGCCGGGCAGCAGAGTCGGGACAGCGCGGCATGGCGGAGGCGAAGAGGCCACAGCGATCCAAGGCGGCAGCGTCCGCTCGCCGTCCGAGCAAGCGCACGATGCGCGACGCCGATTACACCGCACTGGCGCAGTTTCGCTACCAGATCCGGAGCTTTCTGGCGTTCAGCGAGGCGGCCGCCGCGCAGCAGGGATTGACGCCGACGCAGCATCAGGCGCTGCTCGGCATCAAGGGCTTTGCTGGTCCGGGCCCCTCGACCGTCGGCGATGTCGCACGGTTCCTGCTGATCCGGCATCATTCGGCGGTCGAGTTGATCAACCGTCTCGCCAAGCTCGGCTTGGTCAGCCGGCTTGCCGATCCCGAGGACGCCAGGCGCGTTCATCTCAAGCTGACGAAGAAGGGAGAGCAGAAGCTCCACGCGCTCTCGCGGAAAAACCTGGAGGAGCTTCGCCGCGCCGCGAGCCCGGCGCTCAGCCGGTTGCTGAAATCGTTTCGAGAGTTCAAGGAGCTGTGAGCATCACGCCGCCGCGCCTTGCGCGGCGAGTTGCGCGGCCTGGTGCTCGGTGGTCAGCGCGTCGATCAGCTCGCCCAGCGCTTCGCCCGCGATCACTTGCGGCAGCTTGTAGAGCGTCAGATTGATGCGGTGGTCGGTGACGCGTCCTTGCGGGAAATTATAGGTGCGGATGCGCTCGCTGCGGTCGCCGGACCCGACCTTTTCCTTGCGCTCGGCCGAGCGCGCCGCGTCGAGCCGCTGTTGCTCGGCGTCGTAGATGCGCGAACGCAGGATGTTCATGGCGGACGCGCGATTCTTGTGCTGCGAGCGGCTGTCCTGCATCATCACCACGATGCCGGTCGGGATGTGCGTGATGCGGATCGCCGATTCGGTCTTGTTGACGTGCTGCCCGCCGGCGCCTCCCGCGCGCATGGTCTCGATGCGCAAATCGTCGTTCTTGACCTCGACGTCGACCTCCTCGACCTCCGGCATCACGGCGACGGTAGCTGCGGACGTGTGAATGCGCCCTTGGGTCTCGGTGTCGGGCACGCGTTGCACCCGATGCACGCCGGACTCGAACTTCAGCTTCGAGAAGGCGCCGCGACCCTGCACCTCCGCGATGATTTCCTTGTAGCCGCCGACCGTGCCCTCGCTCGCCGAGATCACCTCGACCTTCCAGCCCTGCAAGCTCGCAAAGCGCTCGTACATCCGGAACAAATCGCCGGCGAACAGCGAAGCCTCGTCGCCGCCGGTGCCGGCGCGAATTTCCAGCACCACGTTGCGGTCGTCCATGGCATCCTTGGGCAACAGCGCGACCCGGATCTTCTGGACCAGATCCTCGATCTTCGGACGTAGCTCGTCGCGCTCGGCCTCCGCCATGCCGCGCATCTCGGCGTCCGTGGCGGGATCGGCGATCAGCGCCTCGGTATCCGCGAGCTCCTTGACGGCAGAACGATAAGCCTTGACCGCCTCGATCAGCGGACCGATCTCGGCGAGCTCGCGTGTGATCTGCACATAACGCTCGGAGGAGAGCTGGCCGAGCGATTCGGCCTCGAGGGAGGCGTGATGGGCGAGCAGGACATCCAGTTTGGCTTCGGGGAGTGACGACATCGGTATGGTCTCAAAAGGGCGGACGGAGGCGAGGCGGCGAAGAAGGGCGGACAGGCCCGCTACAACGCCAGCCCCTCAGCCTCGGCGAACTCCGTCAGCTTCTGCCGGATCGAGACGCTGCCGGCGGGCGCGTCCAGCAACGGGCCGAGCATCGCTTCGGCCTTTTTGGCGTCGAGGTCGATCACCATCGCCTTGACCGGGCCGAGCGCGGTCGCCGAGAGCGACAGCGAACGATAGCCCATCGCGATCAGCGCCAGTGCACCGATCGGCTTCGAGGCCATTTCGCCGCAGAGCGAGAGCGATTTCTTCGCCGCGTGCGATTTGCGGGCGATGTCGCGCAGCGCACGCAGGATCGGCGCCGACATGGTGTCGAAGCGCTCCGAGACCTTAGCGTTGCCGCGGTCGACCGCGAACAGGAACTGGAACAGATCGTTGGAGCCGACCGAGATGAAGTCGACCTTCTTCAGAAGCTCGTCGAGCTGGTAGAGCAGCGCCGGCACCTCGACCATGGTGCCGATGTCGATCCGCTCCGGCAGCGTATGGCCGTGCTGGCGAAGATAAGTGAGCTCGCGTTCGACCAGCGCCTTTGCCGCATCGAACTCGGCGACCTCGGAGATCATCGGGAACATGATGCGCAGCGCACGGCCGCCGCCGGCGCGCAACAGCGCGCGGATCTGGCCGCGCAGCAGCCCGGGACGGTCGAGCCCGAGTCGGATCGCGCGCCAGCCGAGCGCCGGGTTCTCCTCGATCACCGTCTCCATATAGGGCAGCGCCTTGTCACCACCGATGTCGAGGGTGCGGAACGTGACCGGCTTGCTGCCGGCGGCATCCAGCACGGCGCGGTAGAGCGCGAGCTGGTCGCTGGTGCGCGGCAGGCTCTGGCCGACCATGAATTGCAGCTCGGTGCGAAACAGGCCAATGCCGGCGCTGCCGGTGTCCTCGATATGCGGCAGGTCGATCGCCAGCCCTGCGTTGATCAGCAGCTCGACCTTCTCGCCGTCCTTGGTGACGCAAGGACGGTCGCGGAGCGCCAGATACTGCGCCTGCCGGCGGGCGCGGAAGCGCACGCGCTCGGCGAAGGCCGCCTCGACTTCCTGCGACGGGCGCACATAGATCGAGCCCGACGTGCCGTCGACGATGACGGCATCGCCGGGATCGGCGATGCCCGGCGCATTCGGGACTTCGCCGACCGCGGGAATGCCGAGCGCGCGCGCCACGATCGAGACGTGGGAATTGGCGGTGCCTTCCTCCAGGATGATGCCGCGCAGGCGCTTGCGGTCGTAGTCGAGCAGCGCCGCCGGTCCCATCGCGCGCGCGATGACGATGGCGTTGTCGGGCAGTTGCTCGCGCGAGGGCGCGTGGTCCTGGCCGACCAGCTGCCGCATCAGCCGGTAGCCGAGATCCTCGAGGTCGTGCAGCCGATCGCGCAAATAGGGATCGGTCGAACGCAGCATGCGGGCGCGGGTGTCGGATTGCACGCGCTCGACGGCGGCCTCCGCCGTGAGGCCGGTGGCGACGGCCTCGTGCAGCTTGTGCGACCAGCCCTGGTCGTTGGCGAACATGCGGTAGGCTTCGAGCACGTCGCGATGCTCACCGCCTTCGGCGACGTCGCCGCGCTCCAGCATGCGGTCGAGGTCGGAGCGCAGCTTGGCGAGCGCGGTGTCGAGCCGTTTGATCTCCTTGGGCAGATCCTCTGCGATGTAATCCTTGATGACGACGCGCGGCTCGTGCAGCACGACATGGCCGAGCGCGATGCCTTCCGACAGAATGGCGCCGACCTTCTGCATGGAATGCCGCGCAGCCGGCTCCTGGCCGGGCTGGGCCAGCGCGGACAATTCACCGGAGGCGATCAGCTCCGCCAGCACCATGGCGGTGGTCTGCAGCGCCTCGAGCTCTTCCTCGACATAGGTGCGCTTGGCGCGGTTCTGCACCACCAGCACGCCGAGCGTGTTGCCGGCACGCAGGATCGGCACGCCGAGGAAGGAGTGGTAAATTTCTTCGCCGGTCTCGGGGCGGAACGAGAAGGCTGGATGGCTCTGCGCGTCGTTCAGGTTGAGTGGCGTTGCCTCGCTGGCGACGAGACCGACCAGGCCCTCATGGGCAGTCAGCACGGTGTGGTGCACCGCTTCGCGGTTGAGGCCTTCGGTGGCGTAGAGCTCGAGCGTGTTGTCGACGCGCAGCACGTAGACCGAGCACACCTCGGCCACCATGTTGGCGGCGATCAGCACCACGATCTTGTCCAGCCGCTCCTGGGCCGAGACCTGCTCCGCCATGGTTTCGCGGAGCCGTCTCAACAAGACGCGGGGACCTCCCGACGCGCTCCGCATGTCCCCTCAATCTCCCTCGTCAGCCGGGCCCGAAAGGGACGCCGGCGGCTCACCCGAAAAATCCAGAAAAACAACGAATTTGCTCATCCGGCGCCGGCCCAGGCAATCGTCCGGGCCCACGCCTGAGCCGAATCAGCACCGCCTCAACTGGGGCGCAGTCTGTGGCAGACCACCCTGTTCGCCGTATAGCGAATTGGGGCTTGTTTTGCCAAGCAAAACGCCTGCCAAACGCGAAGGTGTCTACACCTTCGCGTTTGCTGCGGCCGCTAAGAGAAAATTAGTCTAAGATTGATCGAGGCCGTAGAGCGTGTGCAGCGTGCGCACCGCAAGCTCGGTGTAGGCAGTGTCGATCAGAACCGAGAATTTGATCTCGGAGGTTGTGATGGCCCGGATGTTGATGTTCCGTCCGGCGAGGGCCGAAAACGCCTGGGCGGCGACGCCGGCATGGCTGCGCATGCCACTGCCGATCACCGAAATCTTGGCGACGTCGGTCGCAGTGTCGAGCCTGTGGTAGCCGATCTTGGCCTTGGCACCGGTGATCGTGTCCCTGGCGCGGGTGTAGTCGGCCGCCGGCACGGTGAAGGTGAGGTCGGTGGTCTTGCCGTCCTCGGAGACGTTTTGCACGATCATGTCGACGTTGATGTTGGCATCCGCGAGCGGGCCGAAGATCGACGCAGCCACGCCGGGCTTGTCCTCGATCTGGCGCACCGAGATCTGGGCCTCGTCCTTCGAAAAAGCGATGCCGGTGACGACGTGGCTTTCCATGATCTCCTCCTCGCTGCAGATCAGCGTTCCGGGCGGCTGGTTGGCATGCGGGTCGATATCCTCGGGCTTGTCGAAGCTCGAGCGGACGAAGATCGGCATGTTGTGGACCATGCCGAGTTCCACCGAGCGCACCTGGAGCACTTTCGCGCCCTGGGAAGCCAGTTCCAGCATGTCTTCGAACGCGATTTTGTCGAGCCTCTTGGCCTTCGGCACGATTCGCGGGTCAGTGGTGTAGACCCCATCGACGTCAGTATAGATGTCGCAACGGTCGGCCTTGACGGCGGCGGCGATCGCCACCGCCGAGGTGTCGGAGCCGCCACGGCCGAGCGTGGTGATGCGATTGGTTTGCGGATTGATGCCCTGGAAGCCGGCGATCACCGCGACTTCCTTCTGCTCCTTGAAGCGGCTGATGATCTCGGTGCCGTCGATCTCCTCGATCCGGGCCGAGGCATGGGCGTCGCTGGTCTTGATCGGGATCTGCCAGCCCTGCCACGAGCGGGCCTGGATGCCCATGCCCTGGAGCACGATGGCGAGCAGGCCCGAAGTGACCTGTTCGCCGGAGGCGACCACCGCGTCGTATTCGCGCGCGTCATGCATCGGCGAGGCCTCGGTGCACCAGGCCACCAGCTCGTTGGTCTTGCCAGACATCGCGGAGACCACCACAGCCACCTCGTGGCCGGCGTCGACCTCACGCTTCACATGGCGTGCGACGTTGCGGATACGTTCGATGTTGGCGACGGATGTGCCGCCGAATTTCATCACGAGGCGGCTCATGACGATGCGTGCATTCCCTTATAATGATAAGTATGGTGACCCGCGCGAGACGGGGCCACGGATGCCGACCGCGCGTATACATAGCGGCGGGGCCGGGGGCAAGCGGGTTCCTGCGGGGGCAGGCTTCAGGTCAAGCTTGGGGTAATGGGTTAACCGAGATCATGGCGCGCTATATCGACGAGATCCTCCAGCCGGGCGAGCGGGTGCTGTATTCGACCAATGCGCACTGGATCTTCTATTTCCCGGCCATTCTGGCCTGGATCGCAGCCCTCATCCTATTCTTCCTGTCCCGGCAAACCATCGTCGAAGGGCTCGTGCTGCTGTGCCTCGTCGCCTCCGGCCTGGTGGCGCTGGCGGCACTCTATTGGACGGTGAGGGGCTGGTTCCACCGCTTCACCACCGAGACCGACGTCACCAATCTGCGGGTCGTGCACAAGACCGGGTTCATCAAACGCCGCACCTTCGAGATGGCGTTGGACAAGGTCGAGAGCGTCGACGTCAACCAGTCGATTCTCGGACGAATTCTCAACTATGGCGACGTGACCATCAACGGCGTCGGCGAGGGGCGCGAGACGATCGCGACGATTGCCTCGCCGCTCGCCTTCCGTAGTTCGATCACCACGCGGTAGGACCGCGCGTAACCATGAGCATGCAGCAAGATATTTCCGCAACCGCAAGCCCGCAGCCGGGCTCGACCGTCGACGCCGCCGAGATCGCAAAATTCTCAAAGCTCTCCGCGGAGTGGTGGGACCCCAAGGGCAAGATGGCGCCGCTGCATCGGATCAATCCGCTGCGGCTCGGCTACATCCGCGATGCCGCCTGCCGCAAGTTCGAGCGCAATATGCGCAGCCTCAACTGTCTCGGCGGCCTGCGCGTGCTCGATATCGGCTGCGGCGCCGGCCTGTTATGCGAACCGCTGTCCCGGCTGGGCGCGCAGGTCATCGGCGTGGATCCGTCGGTCAGCAACATCGCGGCCGCAAAGCTGCATGCGGACAAGAGCCATCTGTCGATCGACTATCGCTGCACCACGGTGGAGGAGATCGACCCCCGCGAGCGTTTCGACATCGTGCTGGCGATGGAGGTCGTCGAGCACGTCGTCGATGTCGGGCTTTTCCTGAAGCGCTGTGCGTCGATGCTGAAGCCGAACGGGCTGATGGTGGTCTCGACGCTCAACCGGAACTGGAAGAGCTTTGCGCTCGCAATCGTCGGCGCCGAATACGTCCTGCGCTGGCTGCCGCGCGGCACCCACGAGTGGAACAAATTCGTCACCCCCGACGAGCTGACGAAGCATCTCCTCGACAACCGTCTCGTCATCACCGAGCAGACCGGCGTCGTGTACAGCCCCTTCGCCGACAAATGGACGCTCTCCTCCGACATGGACGTGAACTACATGTTGGTGGCGGAAGCGATGGTGTGAGGCGGCGCGGCTCGCAAACATTCGGTGTCGTCCTGGCGAAAGCCAGGACCCATTACCCCAGGGAGCAGTCGTGGCGCGAAGCTCATAACCACGAGTCTTCGCCAAACCATATCCTGTGGTTATGGGTCCCGGCTTTCGCCAGGACGACAGCGTATTCGAGACGCCGGCATCGCTCCCATGACGTTCGTGCAGTTGACCTGCCGAACTGCTGACGGCACGTTGGCCGCAATCTTCCTCTCCCCATCGCACACACCCCCATGTTCACCGTCACCAGCCTCTGGATTCCCTTCACCGTTATTGCCGCGCTCGGGCAGGTCGCGCGCAATGCGATGCAGCGGTCGCTGACCAAGCCACTGGGGACCTGGGGCGCGACCAATATCCGCTTCCTGTTCGGCTTCCCGTTCTCGCTGTTGTTCCTCGGCGCGGTGCTGGTCGCGACCGGCGATCATCTGGACATGCCGCCGTCGGTGTTCTGGCCGTGGCTCCTGCTCGGCGCGCTCAGCCAGATCGTTGCCACCGGGTTGATGCTGCTCGCGATGAACGACCGCTCGTTCGTGGTGACGACGGCGTACCTCAAGACCGAGGCGATCCAGACCGCGATCTTCGGCTTCGTCTTCCTCGGCGATCACCTGACATGGCTGAAGGTGCTGGCGATCGTGATCGCGACCGTCGGCGTCGTCATCACGGCGCTGCGGCCGGGCGGTGAGAAGAGCTTTGCCGAATTGAAGCCGACCATCACCGGCCTCGTCGCCGCAGCGGCATTCGCGCTCTCAGCAGTCGGCTTTCGCGGCGCGATCATCAATGTGCCTGATATCTCGTTCGTGACGGCGGCATCGTTCACGCTGGTGCTCGGCCTGTTCGTGCAGACGCTGATCCTGACGATCTACCTGCTCTGGCGCGCGCCGAAAGTGCTTCAGGCGATCTTGGGCTTGTGGAAACCGTCGCTGCTGGCGGGCTTCATGGGCGCCTTCGCCTCGCAGTTCTGGTTCCTGGCGTTCGCGCTGACGGCCGCCGCCAATGTCCGCACGCTCGCACTGATCGAGGTGCTGTTCGCGCAAGCGGTGGCGTACTACTCGTTCAAGCAGCCGATCGCCCCGCGCGAAATTTTCGGCATCGTGCTGATCGTGATCGGCGTCGCAGTGCTGGTGGGCGCCTAATTCCGGTCTTCCGGCAGCGTCGGCAGCGGCGACACTTCGATACCCTCGTCGATCAGCGACTTCGCCTCGTCCGGCGAGGCTTCGCCGTAGATCGGGCGGTGCTCCTTGTCGCCGTAATGCATCGCGCGGGCTTCATTCGCAAAGCGCTCGCCGACATTGTCGGCGTTCTTGACGATATGGTCGCGCAGCTCCTTCAGCTTGCTGCGCAGCTCGCGCTCCTGCGCCATCAGCAGCGAGGTCGATCCGGACGGCGCAGCCTCTGGTGTGGGGGGCGTGGTGGTCGTGGTGGCCGGCTCCGGCGGCGGCGTTGCCCGTCCGCGGCCCTTCTTGCCGACGATGCGTGGCGCCATGATCGCCTTTTCGATCTTGGCCGAACCGCAGGCTGGACAGGTCACGAGCTTGCGCTTCACCTGCGAATCGTACGCGGCCGAACTCTGGAACCAGCTTTCGAACGCGTGGTCGTGGTCGCAGTGGAGCGCGTAGCGGATCATGCCGATCCCCGCACCAGATGCAGATGATCCGGCCCGGCCTTGGGGTCGGCGACACCGAAACGGCGGCCGTGCTGGAGCGACGGGATCGCCCGGCGCGCGGTCTCGACCTTGGCCGGGTCGATCTTCGCCATGATGATGCCGGGCTCGACATCGCCTTCGGCGAGAATCTCACCCCAGGGATCGATGATCAGCGAGTGGCCGAACGTCTCGCGCTTGTTTTCGTGCAGGCCGGCCTGTGCCGCGGCAAAGATGAAGCAACCGGTCTCGATCGCGCGCGACCGCAGCAGCACGTGCCAGTGGGCTTCGCCCGTCTTGCGGGTGAAGGCGGAGGGCACGGTGATGAAGGAGGCGCCGCTCTCGGCGAGCGCGCGATAGAGCGCTGGGAAGCGCACGTCGTAACAGATCGTCAGTCCGATGCGGCCCCACGGCAGGTCGGAGATCACGGCGGTCTCGCCCGGCTGGTAATTGGCGGATTCGCGATAGCTCTCGCCGTCCGGCAGCTCGATGTCGAACATGTGGATCTTGTCGTAGCTCGCGAGCAGATCGCCCTCGGGCCCGATCAGGAAGGAACGGTTGACCGCTTTTTCCTCGGAGAAGCGCAGCGCCAGCGAGCCGACATGGATGTGGATCTTCAGCTCGGCTGCGAGCGCGCGGTAGGCTTTCAGTGAGGTGTCGTCCTCTTCGCGCTGGAGATGCTCGAATAGCGCCTTGCGGTTCAGCTGCATCATATTGCTGACTTCGGGCGTCTGCACGTAGTCGGCGCCATTCGCCGCCGCCTGGCGGATCAGCCTGGTTGCCTGCGCGAGGCTCGGCACGGGCATCAGGCCGGTGCGCATCTGCACCATGGCAGCGGTGAAGCTCCGATTCTCGCTCATGATACGGCTTTCACGCTCTCAAGCAGGGCGTCGAGCTTGCCTGCGCGGTCGAGTGCGTAAAGTTCGTCGCAGCCGCCGACATGGGTTCCGCCGATCCAGATTTGCGGGAATGTCGCGCCATCGCCGGCGCGATCGTACATCTCGTCGCGCCAGGACGGGTTCTTGGCGACGTCAAATTCCGTGAAACTGGCCTTCTTGCGGGCCAAGAGCGACCTGGCGGCGGAACAGTAGCCGCAGCCCGGCCTGGTGTAGATCTCGACAGCAGCGGTCATGTTGCCTGGCGCTCTCATGTCATGAATTCATTGAATTATATGGGACTTCACCGGCTCTCGACAACCCGGGCGAAGACCAGCACGTCGACCTGCGCCGCTTTGGCCCGGAGCAAGGCCCGCGCACAGGCGTCCAGCGTCGCGCCGGAGGTCAGAACGTCGTCGATCAGGATGATACGGCGGCCCTGAACCTCGGGCTGACGGTCAGCAGATACCTGGAACGCGCCCTGCACGTTGGTGGAGCGCTGGGCCCGCGACAGGCCGATCTGCTGCTCGGTGGCGCGCACCCGGCGCAGCACCTCGCCGCGCACCCTCACGCCGCTCTGGCGCTCGATGACGCGCGCCAGCGCCCCGGACTGGTTGTAGCGGCGGCGCCAGGCCCTTCGCCAATGCAGCGGAACGGGCACCAGCATGTCGGCACCGGTGAGCAGCTCGCCCCCCGCCCGCGCCATCCAGCGGCCCATGGCCGGCGCCAGATCGGTGCGGTCCTGGTATTTCAGCGCATGCACCAGCGTGCGCGCGACATCGTCATAGCGCACCGCTGCGCGGGCCCGCTGATACGCCGGCGGGCTTGCAATCGCCTCCATCGACAGCATGTCGGGGCCGGGGTCGTAGACGAAGGGAATGCCGAGCCGCGGACAATAGGGCGGGGCGATGAACGACAATTTTGCCCAGCAGGCCGCGCAGACGCCTTCGCCATCGACCGGCTCGCGGCAGGATACGCACAAGGTCGGCAGCGCAATGTCGAGCGCGAGCCTTGCCGCGTGCGACAGCACGTGGCGGCCGGCCGTCCACGCGCTGCGCAGGGGCGCAGCGATGGAACGCAAGCGAGCGGTGTCGACTTCCATAGGGGAAGGCTAGCGCCACACGCAGTGGATTGCCAGAACCGTCCTGATCGGCGTAACCAGCGGCATGGCTCAAGACCCGCAAACCCCGCCCGCTCTGTTCGATCGTGCGTTACTGCATGCGCGGCAACGGCGCGCGCAGGCGCAAGGTGCGGTGAGATTTCTGCTCGATCGCGTGGCCGAGGACATGTCGGACCGGCTGGGCGCGGTGATGCGCGAGTTTCACGCTCCGGCCGATCTCTGGACGTCCGGCGAGGGGCTCGCAGCCTTGCGTGCACAGTTGCCCTCTCTTCAGCGGATTGCGCCTGGTGCAACCGGCGAGGAGAAGCTGCCATTCGCGCCCGAGAGCCTCGACCTCGTCGTCTCGGCGCTGGCGCTGCAATTCGTCAATGACCTGCCGGGCGTGCTCGCGCAGATCCGTCGCGCGCTGAAGCCGGACGGGCTGCTGCTCGCGGCGATGATCGGCGGCGACAGCCTGACCGAGTTGCGCCAGGCTTTCGCGGCAGCCGAAGCCGAATGCGAGGGCGGCGTATCGCCGCGCGTGGCACCCTTCGCTGATCTCAGAGACATCGGCGCGCTGTTGCAACGGGCGGGCTTCGCGCTGCCCGTCACCGACGTCGACCGCGTCGTGGTGCGATATTCCAACGCCTTTGCGCTGATGCAGGATCTCCGCCGCATGGGCGCGGCCAATGTGTTGATCGAGCGGCGCCGCACACCGACCCGGCGCGCGACGCTGCTGCGCATGGCCGAAATCTATGCCGAGCGCTTTGCCGATGCCGACGGCCGCATCCGCGCGACCTTCGACATCATCTGGCTTTCCGGCTGGGCGCCGCATGCAAGCCAGCAGCAACCGCTGAAGCCGGGATCGGCGAAAGCCAGTCTGGCGGAGGCGGTGAAGAAGGCGAGGGAGACATAGCCCGGCGAAGGCCGGGACCCATAGCCACAGGAAGCAGTTGTTGCCACGACTCGGAGTGACCACTTCCTCTACAATATGACCCTGTGGTTATGGGTCCCGGATCTGCGCGCGCTTTGGGCGGGCTTGTCCGGGACGACGATGGAGATTGAGGCGTGCTGTGCGTATCGTCTCACATCAGCAAATCAATCAAATGCGGGATCAGCGGGATGTCGGCGGGCGGCATCGGATAGTCGCGCAGCTTGTTGGCGCGGACCCAGGCCAGCGTCTGGCCCTCGCGCGCCGTCACCAAGCCTTCCCAGCGGCGGCAGACGTAGAGCGGCATCAGCAGGTGGAAGGTCTCGTAGGCGTAACTCGCAAAGGTCAGCGGCGCGAGGCAGGGTTCGGCGACGGTAATGCCGAGCTCCTCGTCGAGCTCGCGGATCAGACTCTGCTCCGGCCGCTCGCCGGGCTCACACTTGCCGCCCGGAAATTCCCACAGGCCGGCCAGCGTCTTGCCCTCGGGACGCTGCGCGATCAGCACGCGCTTGTCGGCGTCGATCAGTGCGCAGGCCACCACCAATGTCAGTTTGAGATCGGCCATGCTGGGAAAGACTGCCCGCGTTTGGGTTGAGGGAGAGGATTTACGACCTGTAATCCCCGTTGATCGCGACATATTCCTTGGTGAGGTCGCAGGTCAGCACGCGGTCGCGGCCCTTGCCGAGGCCGAGCGAGACCTTGATCGCGATCTCCGGCGCCTTCATCGCTTCCGACACCTGCGCCTCGTCATAGGACGGATCGCGCGCGCCGCTCTTGGCGACGCGGATGCCGTTGAAGGCGATCGAGAGCTTGTCGCGATTGGCCGGCTCGCCGGCCTTGCCGACCGCCATCACCACGCGGCCCCAATTGGCGTCCTCGCCGGCGATTGCGGTTTTCACCAATGGCGAATTGGCGATCGACATCGCGATCTTGCGCGCCGATGCCTTCGAAACGGCGCCCTCGACCGTGATCTCGACCAGCTTGCGCCCACCTTCGCCGTCGCGCGCCACCTGTTCGGCGAGATTGGCGAGCACGCGATGGAACGCCTTGGTGAAAGCTTTCAGGCGCGGATCGCTGGCACGGCTGATCTTCGGCGCGCCCTGTTCGGCCGCGGCGCCCGTCGCGAAGGCCAGCAGCGTGTCCGAGGTCGAGGTGTCGCCGTCGATCGTCACGGCATTGAAGGTGTCCTCGACGCCGCTCTTGAGCAGCGCCTGGAGCGCGGCGGGCGCGATCGGCGCGTCGGTGAAGATGAATGACAGCATCGTCGCCATATCGGGGGCGATCATGCCGGCGCCCTTGGCCATGCCGTTGATGGTGACTTTGGCCTTGCCGAGCTTGACGGTGGCGGTCGCGACCTTCGGGAAGGTGTCGGTGGTCATGATCGCCTGGGCCGCGCCGAGCCAAGAGGCCGGCTCGGCGGTCTCGGCCAGCCGTCCGAGCACGCCATCAAACTTGGTCGCGTCCAGCGGCTCGCCGATCACACCGGTCGAGGCCAGGAAAATCTCGCTCTCGCTGCACCCGACCGCCTTCGCCGCGATCTTCGCGGTCAGCGCGGTCGAGCCGCGGCCGGTCTTGCCGGTGAAGGCATTGGCGTTGCCGGAATTGACGACGAGGGCGCGGGCCTTGCCGCCCTTCAGTTTCGCGCGGCACCATTCCACCGGCGCGGACGGGCATTTCGACTTGGTGAAGACGCCCGCGACTGCGGTGCCCTTGTCCATCACCGCCAGCAGCACGTCGGTGCGGTTCTTGTAGCGGATGCCGGCCTCGGCCGTGGCGAGACGGATTCCCGCGATTGCGGGCATCTCGGGGACATGTGTCGGGGCGAGCGGGGAGACGGCTGAGGACATCGGAGGGCGCCTTGGTAGGTCTGGACATGCAGATGGCCGGGCAAAGCCCGGCCATTGCGACGTTAGATACTATTGGCGTCCGCGAAGTGACAGCGAATTCTTACTTCTTCGCGGGCGGCGCCATCTTGCTGTCGGACGGCTTGGCATCCGCAGGCTTGGCAGCGTCGGCCGGTTTGGCGTCCTTCGCCGCATCCGCCGGCTGATCCAGCCGCTCGACCTTGGCGTCGGCGCGCAGCTTGGCGACATAATCGGCCTGGGCCTTGCGGGTCACATACTGCTCGATCTGGGGCTTGACCTGCTCGAACTCCGGCGCCTTGCGGTTGCGCTTTTCCTCGACCTTGATGATGTGCCAGCCGAACTGCGACTTCACCGGGTCGGAGATCTTGCCCGGCTCGAGCGCGAAGGCGACCGCAGAGAATTCCGGCACCATCTGCTCCTTGGTGAAGAAGCCGAGGTCACCGCCGTCGGCAGAGCCCGGATCCTTGGACTTCTTCTTGGCGAGTTCGGCAAAATCGGCGCCCTTGTCGAGCTCGGCCTTCACCGCCTTGGCCTCGTCCTCGGTCTCGACCAGGATGTGGCGGGCGCGCACCTCCTGCTCCCCGGTGATCTGCTTGGAGGCCTCCTCATAGACCTTCTTCATGGCGTCATCGTTGGTGGCGGCCTTGCCCTCCTGGGCGAGCAGGCTGTCCATCAGCAGGCGGTTGCGGGCGAACGCCATCCGCTTCTTGAACTCCTCGCCGTCGGCGACCTTCTTGTCCTCGGCGGCCTTGGACACGATCTTCATGTCGATCAGGAAGGACAGGACGTTCTCGTCCTTGGTCGCGGGGTCCATCTGGGCAAGGCTCGGCCCGAGTTCCTCCTCCGCCATGGCGACGTCGCTCTTCTTGATGTCAACGCCATTGACCTTCGCCAGAACAGGGTCGTCGGCGGCCCGGCCGGGACCTGCGATCAGCGCCAGCGCAAGGCAGCCCGCGAGGGCGGTGGCGAGGCCGAAGCGCAGGCCGGTTTTGGTTACCGGGAACGAGGTGGTCATGGAAAATCCTTTTGTTGAAGCAGGGGGCTGCTCGAGCGGGGCGGACACTCGCCCAATTCAGGGGGGCTTGGCAACGCGAAAACTCTGTCAAAATGATGAATTAGCTGCAATGCGGCTGCCGTTGACAAGGCCCTGACCGGGCCATATCTCTGCCCGGTCGCGACCATGGCGATGGCGTTTATTTTGCTGCGTTTTTGGCCGTTGAACCCGGACTTGCTCAATTCCCACCCATATGGCGGATGAACCCCGCGGTCCGGGCTCTGGTGCCATCGGGCGTCACGGCGAGTTGATGGGCAGGCGGACGACAACTTCTTGGCCGCAACGCGGTTGAATCGCGAACACAGGAACTAGGTATGATCGGCGCGCTCGCCCGCAAGTTTTTCGGCTCCGCCAACGACCGGCGGGTGAAGGGATATCAGTCCCGCGTCAACGCGATCAACGCGCTGGAGCCCGAGCTCGTCAAGCTCTCCGACGAGGAGCTCAAGGCGCGCACCGCCGACTTCAAGAAGCAGCTTGCCGAGGGCAAGACGCTGGACGATCTGCTGGTGCCGGCCTTCGCCACCGTGCGCGAGGCCGCCAAGCGCACGCTCGGTCAGCGCCATTTCGACGTCCAGCTGATCGGCGGCATGGTGCTGCACGAGGGCGACATCGCCGAGATGAAGACCGGCGAAGGCAAGACGCTGGTTGCGACGCTTGCGGTCTATCTCAACGCGCTGGCCGGCAAAGGTATCCACGTCGTCACCGTCAACGACTATCTCGCCCGCCGCGACTCCGCCTGGATGGGCCAGATCTACAGTTTCCTCGGTTTGACCACCGGCGTCATCGTCCACGGCCTCGACGATTCCGAGCGCAAGGCGGCCTATGCCTGCGACATCACCTATGGCACCAACAACGAATACGGCTTCGACTATCTGCGCGACAACATGAAGTACCGGCTCGAGGACATGGTCCAGCGGCCGCATTTCTACGCGATCGTCGACGAAGTCGACTCGATCCTGATCGACGAAGCGCGCACGCCGCTGATCATTTCCGGCCCGCTCGACGACCGTTCCGACTTCTACAACACCATCGATGGCTTCCTGCCCAAGCTCGACAAGACCGATTACGAGGTCGACGAGAAGCAGCGCACGGTGACGCTGACCGAAGCCGGCATGGAGAAGATCGAGACGCTGCTGCGCGACGCCGGCCAGCTCAAGGGCGAATCGCTCTACGACGTCGAGAACGTCTCCGTCGTGCACCACATCAATCAGGCGCTGCGCGCCCACACGCTGTTCACCCGCGACAAGGACTACATCGTCCGGGATGACGAGGTCATCATCATCGACGAGTTCACCGGACGCATGATGCAGGGCCGCCGCTATTCCGAAGGCCTGCACCAGGCGCTGGAAGCCAAGGAGCATGTGCAGGTTCAGCCGGAAAACCAGACCCTGGCCTCGATCACGTTCCAGAACTATTTCCGGATGTACGAAAAGCTCGCCGGCATGACCGGCACGGCGTTGACCGAAGCCGACGAGCTGTTTGACATCTACAAGCTCGAAGTGGTGGAGATCCCGACCAACGTGCCGGTCGGCCGCCTCGACGAGGACGACGAAGTCTATCGCACCCAGAAGGAAAAATACGGCGCCATCCTGGCCGAGATCGAGCGCGCCAATTCGCGGTTGCAGCCGGTGCTGGTCGGCACCGCCTCGATCGAGAAGTCGGAAGTGCTCGCCGAATTCCTCAAGGCGCACGGCTACAAGCAGATCGATTTCGGCAAGGACAACGCCCTCGACAAGCTCTATGCCGCGGCCCGTGCCGGCAAGCCCGCAAAATTGTTCGCGGTGCTGAACGCGCGCTTCCACGAGCAGGAAGCCTATATCGTTGCCGAAGCGGGCGTGCCCGGCGCGATCACGATCGCGACCAACATGGCCGGCCGCGGCACCGACATCAAGCTCGGCGGCTCGCTCGAGATGCGCATCCCCAAGGAGACTGCGGGCATCGAGGACGAGGCCGAGAAGGCCAGGAAGATCGAGCAGATCAAGGCCGACGTCGAGCGCTTCCGCGAGATCGTGCTGAAGGCCGAGGAGACCGTCGAGATCGAGCCGGCCAAGGGATCGAAGCCCGCCAAGACCGTGACGAAGCCGGGCGGCCTCTACATCATCGGCTCCGAGCGGCATGAATCCCGCCGCATTGACAACCAGCTCCGCGGCCGTTCCGGCCGTCAGGGCGACCCCGGCCGCTCGAAGTTCTTCCTCTCGCTGGAAGACGATCTGATGCGCATCTTCGGCTCGGATCGTCTCGACAGCATGCTGCAGCGTCTCGGCCTGCAGGAGGGCGAGGCCATCATCCATCCCTGGATCAACAAGGCGCTCGAAAAGGCCCAGCAGAAGGTCGAAGCCCGCAACTTCGACATCCGCAAGAATCTGCTCAAGTTCGACAACGTCCAGAACGACCAGCGCAAGGTGATCTTCGACCAGCGCGTCGAGCTGATGAGGGACGAGAGCGTCGCCGAGACGGTCGCCGACATGCGACACGCCTTCATCGACGACCTCGTCGCCAAACACGTGCCCGAGCATGCCTATGCCGAGCAGTGGGACGTCGCCGGTCTGAAGGAAGAGCTGAAGCGCGTGCTCGATCTCGACCTGCCGGTCCAGGACTGGGCCAAGGAAGAGGGCATCGCCGACGAGGAGCTGCTCAGCCGCATCGAGACCCGCGCCGACGAGCACATGGCGGCCAAGGTCGGGCAATGGGGCCCCGACGTGATGCGTTACGTCGAGAAGACCATTTTGCTCCAGACGCTCGACCATCTCTGGCGCGAGCATCTGATCATGCTCGACCATCTGCGCCAGGTGATCGGCCTGCGCGGCTACGGCCAGCGCGATCCGTTGCAGGAGTACAAGACCGAGGCCTTCAACCTCTTCCAGGAAATGAGCGCTCACCTGCGTGAGGCTGTCACCGCGCAGCTGATGCGGGTCGAGATCGTCCCGCCGGAGCAGGAAGCCCCGGTGCTGCCCGCGATGGAAGCGCACAAGTTCGACCCGAACACCGGCGAAGACGAGATGGCGCTCGCCAGCGTCACGCTGGGTGCGCAGGCCACCGACGCCGCGTTGCGCGATCCGAAGAATCCCGCAAGCTGGGGCAAGATCGGCCGCAACGAGGATTGCCCGTGCGGCTCAGGCAAGAAGTACAAGCACTGCCACGGGCGGTACGCGTAAGCTGCGTTACGTTTGAGGCGCGAAGCTCGCGCCTCACTCTCCGCTGTCGTCGCCCGGTTTAGCCGGGCGACCCAGTACGCCGCGGCTTCTCGGCTCAAAACACATCAGTCTCTGGAATACTGGATCGCCCGATTAAATCGGGCGATGACAGCTGTGTGTGGTGCTCAGCGCTCTCACCACGTCGTCCTGGCGAAAGCCAGGACCCATTATCCCGGGGAGAGGTTGTGGCGCGAAGCTGGCGACGGCGAGTTTTCGCCAAGCCACGTTCTGGGGTAATGGGTCCTGGATCGGCGCTCCGCTTCGCTGGTCCAGGACGACGTGTGTTGAGATGGCGTGCGCTAACCAACACTCAATTCGAGCTGTCGATCAAACTCTCCAACAACCGCTTGAGCTCGCTCGTCGACTTGTCGCCGTAGCTCTCCAGGATGTGCTCCTCCTGGTCCACCGCGAGCGTGTTGAGCTTCTTGCTCAGCACCTTGCCGCGGTCGGAGATGAACATCAAAACCTTGCGGCGGTCGTTGGGGTCCTGCACGCGATAGACCAGCGTGTCGGAGACCATGCGGTCGATCATCTTGGTCAGCGTCGGATGGTTGAGCAGCACGGCATCCGCAAGCTCGCCCATCGAATGGCCGTTGCCATCGGAGAGAACCTTGAGGATGCGCCACTGCTCGACGGGGACGCCTTCCTTGCTCAGCCGCAGTTCCAGCTGCCGGTTGATCTCCCGGTTGGCTTGCGCGAGCAAATAAGCGAGGTGTTCGGTGATCGGGGAGTTCGGTTTTGCCACGGCTAAGGCTTCGTCTTGACCCAATTGAGTGAATGTCTTGCAATCAATGCTGCATCTATATGCACTTCAATTCTTGAATATTCAATATTTTCAAAATAGGATGATTGCACAACAAAAGGGCGGATGCCGCGGCCGCCTGCCTCAATGGGCTTTCAAGTCTGGTGCCAGACAGGAGTTGGCGTGCACGCGACGGTAAACTTCCCGGCTCACGGCGGTCCGGCGTTGCCGCCGTCCTTGCTGTTGCGGAATCTGTCGTCGGCGGCCGACGGCGCGCTCTCGCCGGGTGATCATGCCTTCCTCAAACGGCGCGGCGCCAACAAGCTTCGCATCGGCGGCTTCATCTGTTGCACCGGCTCGCCCGGCGTCTGGGGTCCGTGTGCGACCAGCAGTGCGCAGCTCGCGGTCGCCGAGATCAACAAGCGCGGCGGCATTCTCGGACGCGAGATCGAGCTTTCGATCTACGACGCCGGCGGCCCGCTCGACGACATCCTGGACCGCGCCGAGCAGGCGATCGCGTTCGACGAGGTCGATCTCATCGTCGGACTGCACACCAGCGCGGTACGGGTCGGTCTGCGCAAGGTCACCACGCGGCACCGCATTCCCTACATCTACACGCCCGTTTACGAGGGCGGCGAGCAGACGCCGGGCGTCATGGCGATCGGCGAGACGCCGCGCTGGCAGAGCCGGCCGTCGATCCACTGGCTTGCCGACGTCAAGAAGGCGGCGCGCTGGTACCTGATCGGCAGCGACTATGTCTGGCCATGGCAGTCCCACCGCGCGGTCAAGCGCTACATCAAGGAGGCTGGAGGCCAGGTCGTCGGCGAGGAGTTCGTTCCTCTCGGTGAAGACAATCACGAGCCGCATCTGGCGCGTATCCGTGCCGCGAGGCCGGACGTCGTCCTGATCTCGCTGATCGGCACCGACAGCATCACCTTCAACCGCGCGTTCGGCGAATGCGGCCTTGCCGCCACGACGCTGCGGCTGGCCGGTGCCATGGACGAGACCGTGCTGCTCGGCATCGGCGCCGACAACAGCGAGAACATGTTCTGCGCCTCCGGCTATTTTCCCGGCATCGGCTCGCGGGCCAATGACGACTTCCAAAGCCGCTATCGGCTGATGTTCGGGCCGAACGGGCCGCCGATCGGCTCGCTCGGCCAATCCACCTATGAAGGGCTGCGCTTCCTCGAAGCCGTCGCGAACAAGGCCGGCACGTTGGCGATGGGGCCGATGCTCGCGGCGGGCCGCAACATCGTCTATGGCGGCGCGCGCGGCCCCGTCACCGTTCGCAACGGCCATGCCCGGATGCAGATGTATCTCGCCGAAGCCGACGGCCTCGACTTCAAGCTGATCAAGCCGGTCTGACGCCGGCGCGGCCATTTCGATACGACCTCGATCCAAAATAATACTTGAAAAGGAAAATATTTCCGTCTGTAATATCGACGTGACGCCGATTGGGCCGCGCCGCGCAGGCGCGACCCGAGAGGCTGTCCGTCCAAAGCCAGGGATCAAGAAGCCTCAAGGAGAGCGCCGTGACAGTTGCCCTTCCCACGCCCGCCCAACTTCGCAGCGTCGCCGAGCAATGCGGCCTCGCGCTGACAGATGAAGATGTCGCCTCGTTCCGCGGCCTGATGCAAGGCTCGATCGAAGCCTACAATCTCGTCGGCGCCATGCCGGACGAGGTGCCGGAGGTGAAATATCCGCGTACGCCGGGCTACCGGCCGTCGGCTGAAGAGAACCCACGCAACGCCTGGTATCGCAAATCCACCGTGAAAGGCGCGGCGACCGGCAAACTCAAGGGCAAGACCATTGCGCTGAAAGACAACATCATGCTCGCCGGCGTTCCCATGATGAACGGCTCGGCGACGCTCGAGGGCTACGTCCCCGATTTCGATGCGACCGTCGTCACGCGCATCCTGGACGCCGGGGGAGAAATCCTCGGCAAGACCCATTGTGAATCCTTCTGCATGTCCGGCGGCAGCCACACCGGCGCGGTCGGCGCGGTGCATAATCCTTACAAGATGGGCTATTCGGCCGGAGGCTCGTCCTCGGGCAGCGGCGTTGTCGTCGCCCTTGGCGAAGCCGATATGGCGATGGGCGGCGACCAGGGCGGCTCGATCCGCATGCCGTCCTCGTTCTGCGGCACCTACGGCATGAAGCCGACTTGGGGCCTCGTGCCCTACACCGGCATCATGCCGATCGAGATCTTCGTCGATCACACCGGCCCGATGACGGCCAATGTCGCCGACAACGCGCTCATGCTCGAAGTGCTCGCCGGCGACGACGGCTACGATCCTCGCATCAAGGCCCCGAAGGTCGAAGAGTACACCAAGGCGCTCGGCCAGGGCGTGAAGGGGATGAAGATCGGCATCCTCAAGGAGGGCTTTGAGCAGGCGAATGCGGAAGCGGCGGTCAATGAAAGCGTGCGCGAGGCGGCAAAACGCTTCAAGGATCTCGGCGCCAATGTCGAGACCATCTCCATCCCGATGCACCTCATGGGCCCTGCGATCTGGACGCCGATCGGGACCGAGGGCATGACCCAGACCATGATGTATGGCGATGGCTATGGTCTCAGCCGGTCCGATCTCTATTCGACCTCGCTGATGGATTTTCATCGCGGCTGGCGGCGTCAGGCGGATTCGCTGTCCGAGACGACGAAGCTGTTCCTGCTGCTCGGGACCTACATCAACAACAATTTCGGTCCGCGCTACTACGGCAAGGCGCTCAACATCTCCCGCCGCCTGACCGCCGCGTATGACAAGGCGTTCGGGGAATATGACCTGCTGCTGCTGCCGACGACGCCGATGAAGGCGACCAAGCTGCCGGAGCCCACCGCGAGCCGCGAGGACTATGTCGCCCGGGCGCTGGAGATGATCTCCAACACCGCGCCGTTCGACATCACCCATCATCCCGCGATGTCGCTGCCCTGCGGCATGGTCGACGGCCTTCCCGTCGGCTTGATGCTGGTCGGCCGCATGTTCGAGGAATCCACCATCTACCGCGCCGCGCACGCTTTCGAGCAGATCGGCGACTGGAAGAAGATGTGAGCGAGACATTGATGCAGGCGAACGGAACAGCATCACATGGCTAACGCGTTCGTCGCGGCGTTCGAGATCCTGAGCTTTGGCGCGATCATCGTCCTGATCGTGCTCGGGCTCGGGATCATCGCCAGCATGATGGGCATCTTCAACTTCGCGCAGGGCGAGTTCGTCCTGCTCGGGGCCTACATCACCTATCTGGCCTATGCCAAAGGCCTGCCGATCTGGACCGGCATGGTCGCGGCGCCCTTCCTGGTCGGCGCGCTCGGCTTCGTGCTGGAGGCGCTGATCATCCGCCGCTTCTATGCCGCACCGATCGTCGCGATGCTCGGCACCTATGCGCTTGGCCTGATCATCCGCGAGACCGTGCGCGGCCTGATCGGCGGCTTTTATCTGACCGTGCCCGAGCCGATCGGCGGCTCCATCGATATCGGGGCCATGCACATCTCGGCATGGCGCTTCACCATCATCGTCATCACGCTGCTGGTGATGGGCTGCTGCTATCTGCTGCTGTCACGCACCAGCTTCGGCCTGCGCGTGCGTGCCACGCTGGAAAATCCTGCGCTGGCCCGGGCGTCCGGCATCTCGACGCCGCTGATCTACGGCGCAACCTTCGCGTTCGGCGCAGCGCTCGCCGGACTTGCCGGCGCGCTGATCGTGCCGGTGTTCAGTCTCTTTGCCGATCTCGGCCTGCGCTTCCTCATCCAGGGCTTTGTCGCGGTCATGGTCGGCGGCGTCGGCTCCTTCATCGGGCCGGTCGCGGGCGCCGGCGTCATCGGCACGCTGAGTGCCGCGCTGCCATGGGTGATGGCACCTGTCGTCGCGGATGTCCTCGTTTTCGTGCTCGCCATTGTCTTCATCAAATTCCGCCCACAGGGCCTCATCGCTGGAAAAGGGGTTTAGTCCAATGTTTACTGATCGATCCAATCTCACCCGCCGCCGCTTTCTCGGCAATTTCGCCTTTGCCACCGGCGCGGTCGCGACCGGCGTGGGCAGCTGGGTGATCCCAGCCGGCTGGGCCAATGCGGCGGAAGGGCCAATCAAGGTCGGCATCGCGACCGATCTGACCGGACCGATCGCCTATGCCGGCACGGCGGACGCCAACGTCGCCAAGATGCTTGTCAAGCAGATGAACGATGCCGGCGGCCTGCTCGGCCGGCCGCTCGAGCTCTATATCGAGGACACCGCCTCGAACGAATCAGTCGCCGTCGGCAACGTGCGAAAGCTGATCCAGCGCGACAAGGTCGACATGGTGCTGGGCGGCATCACCTCGTCGATGCGCAACGCCATCAAGGATCCGATCGTGGCGCGCGGTAAGACGCTCTACATCTATCCGCAGCTCTATGAGGGCAAGGAGTGCACGCCCTATCTGTTCTGCACAGGTCCGACGCCGGCGCAGCAATGCGACGAATTCATCCCCTGGCTGATTAAGAACGGTGGCAAGAAGTTCGCACTGCCGAGTGCCAATTATGTCTGGCCGCACACGCTCAATGTCTATGCCCGCAAGGTGATCGAGGCCAATGGCGGCGAGGTCGTGTTCGAGGAATATTACCCGCTCGACCAGATCGACTTCTCCTCGACGGTCAACCGCATCATCTCCAACAAGGTCGACGTCGTCTTCAACACCGTCATTCCGCCGGGCGTCGGCCCCTTCTTCAAGCAGCTCTATGAGGCCGGCTTCCTCAAGAACGGCGGGCGCTTGGCCTGCGTCTACTATGACGAGAACACCCTCAACATCAATCAGGCCGCCGAGATCGAGGGGCTGGCAAGCTGTCTCGACTATTTCAAGGTCTTGACCAAGGAGGATGCGTTCGACGCGAAGATCCAGGCGGCTTATGAGAAGGAGTTTCCCGGCAACTTCCTGTTCGCCGCCGGAAGCGCCGCGACCGGCACCTATCGCGGCCTGAAATTGTGGGAGGCCGCTGTGAAAGAGGCGGGCAAGGTCGATCGCGAGTCGGTCGCCGCCGCGCTCGACCACGCCAAGATCGCGGAAGGTCCGGGCGGACCGGCCGAGATGGTTCCGGGCAAGCGGCACTGCAAGATGAAGATGTACACCGCAGTCGCCAAGGGCGGAAACTACGAGATCGTCGGGCGCAGCGACGGGCTCGTCGATCCCAAGGAATGTTGAGGCCATGCCGAGCCATCATCTTTCCTTGCAGCGGTGCGAGCCAGAGGGCTCGCTCTTCACCTCTCCCGGAGGGAGAGGTCGGATCGCATCGCAAGATGCGATCCGGGTGAGGGGATCAGGTCTCGCTGGATGCGGCGGCCCCTCACCCGGATTGCTCCGGCGCAATTGCGCGCCGAAGCAATCCGACCTCTCCCCGTTGGGGAGAGGTGAACCCGCCACCAACCAGCCGCTTCTCACGATGTTTAACTCGGAATGCTGAAGTCGATGAGTGTGGTAAGAGAAGCCATCGTCGCCGACACGGGCGATGAAGCGGATGGTGCGATGGCCGAAGGCACAGCAGCGGGACCGGTCCGCTCGGGCCGAAACATCCTGCCGATCGTCGAGGGCGTGGTGCTCGTCGCCGCGCTCGTCGCGCCGCTGCTGCTCCAGGACTATCTCACCGTGTTCGCGACCCGCGTGATCATCCTCGCGCTGTTCGCGCTGTCGTTCGACCTGGTCTGGGGCTATGCCGGCATCATGAGTTTTGGCCAGGCTCTCTTTTTCGGCTCGGCCGGCTATGGCGTCGCGCTGCTCGCGCGTGACCTCGACATCACCAACATCTTCCTGGTGCTTCCGGCCGGCACGATCATCGGACTCACCTTCGCGCTCCTGCTCGGCGGCTTCCTGCTGCTGGGCCGGCACCCGTCCAGCGTCATCTTCGTCTCGCTGGGCACGCTCACCGGCTCCTATGCCGCCGACCGGCTTGCCCGCGGCTGGTACTATCTCGGCGGCCAGAACGGCATCCCCTCGATCGCGCCGATGACGCTCGGCGGCTACGAGTTCTCGGAAGGTCCTCCCTTCTACTATCTCGTGCTCGGCATTCTCGTGGTGGTCTATCTGCTCTGTCGCTTCCTGGTGCGCTCGCAGTTTGGGCTGGCGCTGGCAGGGCTGCGCGAGAACGAGCAGCGCATCGCTTTCTTCGGCTACAAGGCGCAACATCTCAAGGCGATCATCTTTGCGATCGGCGGCGCGGTCGCCGGCCTTGCCGGCAGCCTCTATGCGTTCCACGAAGGTTTCGTCTGGCCCAACATGGTCGGCGTCGTCGTCTCGACGCAAGTGGTGCTTTATGTCCTGTTCGGCGGCTCCGGCACGCTGATCGGTGCTGTGATCGGCGCTGTCATCGTCGAGGGCGTCAGCTTCTGGCTCTCGGACAATTACCGCGACATCTGGCCGATCATCTTGGGAGTGTTGCTGCTGCTCGTCATCCTGTTCCGCCCGCTGGGGCTGATCAGCTTCGTGTTGGGAGAGCGCGAACGGGTCGGCAGCTTCGGTGCGGCACGCAAGGAGAAGCGCAATGCCGCTCCTTGAGGCCGCGGGCATCAAAAAGATCTTCGGCAAGCTCACCGCGCTCGATGGCGCCGCGCTCACCGTCGGCGAGCACGAGTTTCACGGCCTGATCGGCCCGAACGGCTCGGGCAAGAGCACGCTGATGAAGTGCATTGCCGGTGCCGAGGTGCCGACCCAGGGCAAGGTCTCCTTCATCAATACCGACATCACCGCGTTCACGCCGACCGAGCGTGCGCGGGCCGGCATGAGCCTGAAATTCCAGATCACCTCGGTGCTGCCGTCGCTGACGCTGTACGACAACATCCTGCTCGCGCTCCAGGCGCAGTCCTCGCTGTTCGACCTGGTGTTCTCCCGCACGCGCGACGTTCTCCACGATCAGGTCATGACCATGCTGACGCAGTTTCGTCTGGCCGATCGCGCGTTCGACGCGGCGGCTGCGCTGTCGCACGGCCAGCAGCAATGGCTGGAGATCGCGATGGCGCTCGCCGGCAAGCCGAAACTGTTGCTGCTCGACGAGCCGACCGGCGGCATGAGCCTCGAAGAGCGGCGCGTCACCGGCGAATTGTTGCAGCCGATCAAGCAGCATTGCTCGTTGGTCATCGTCGAGCACGATCTCGATTTCATCCGCGACATCTGCGATCGCCTCACCGTGCTCGACCAGGGCAAGGTGCTGGCGTCCGGCACCGTGTCCGAAATCCAGGCCAACAAGGCCGTCCAGGAGATTTATCTGCGCCGTGCCTGAATTTTTGGAGATCAAGCATCTCGACGCGGGCTATGGCCGCAGCCAGGTCCTGTTCGACGTCAACCTCGGTATTCCCTGGCGCGGCGGCGTCGCCGTGCTGGGGCGCAACGGCGCCGGCAAGACCACGCTGATGAAGACCATCGTCGGCGAGTTGCCGGTATGGAAGGGCGAAGTCGGGTTCGACGGCCGCGACATCAGCCGCCGCGCGACCCAGGAGCGCGTGCGCGCCGGCATCGGTTACGTGCCGCAGGAGCATTCGGTGTTCGCGCGCCTGTCGGTGCGCGACAACCTCGCGGTCGGCTCGCTCGCGAGCAGGAAAGCCGACGCGGTCGACCACGTGCTGACCATCTTCCCAAAACTCGGCCAACGCCTCGACCAGCCCGCCGGCACGCTTTCCGGCGGCGAGCGCAAGATGCTGGCGATCGGCCGCGCGATGTTAGGCGATCCAAAACTGCTGCTGCTCGATGAGCCGACCGAAGGCGTCTGGATCGGCGTCATCGAGGAGATCACCGAGCGCCTGATCGAGCTCGCGAAAAGCATCGCCGTCATCATCGTCGAGCAGCATCTCGACCTCGCGCTCCGCGTCGCCGACTATGCGTATGTCCTCGATCGCGGCCGCGTCGCACTACACGGCGCGGCGGGGGAGGTGCGCGGCAATCCGGAGCTGCTGCGCTATCTGGCGCCGTAGGCGCGGCTGAGTACGCTGCGATTCCCCGGCTTCGCCGGGAATGGCGCCGTCAGTCTGGGATGGACCGGAGAGAACGCGCGCAGCCTTCGCCCTTACTTCACTGCCCCGAACCGGCTGTCGAACGAGTTCGACTGCACCACCGGCGCGGCGCCGGCCAGCTGCGTGCTGTCACCTGCGCGCTCCGACACCGAAGGCTTCAAGGCCGGCCGTGTTGCGGCGAGCCGCGTATCCGGCTTGGCGGGCTCGGGCGGCTTCACCGCGACAACCGATTTCGGCGCGTCCTTGGACGTGTCGCGGCTGGGCACGAAGCGGGTCACTGCGGCTTTCAGCCTCGAGGCTGCGGTCGATGGGGTTGCGGCCGGAGCGACAGATGCGGTGGCTTGCGGCGGCGTCGCGGTGGCCGTGGTCTCAGCGGTGCCCATGCCCATCTTGCGGCCGAGATTGGCGAAGAAGCCGCCGGATTTCTCGGCCGGCTGGGCGGTGGCGAGGCGGGTGTTCGTGGCGGACGGAGCGACGGCGACGACCGGCTCTTCCTGCGCGGCGGCCGCAGTTGCCCCGAAATTCGGCTTGGGCGGGTTGACGGTGCCGGGGATCGTGCCCGGCGCCTTCGACATCGCCAGCAGCTGCAGCGTCGAGCCTTCGGCTTCCTCCGATAGCCCGGTGCTTGCTTCCGGAATCTTGGCGGCAAAGACCTTGTTCATGCCGCCGTCGATGCCGGTGTTCATGCGCGCCACCGGGATGCCTTTGGCGACGAGCTTCGCGTATTCCGCCTCGTCGCGCGCCTGCTTCTCGCGCACGGCGCTGGCGATGTCCTCGGGGATCACATAGGCCGGGCATTTTGCCGAGGCGTCGAACACGGGATCGCGCTTGGCGTCGGGCGCCTTCGCCGCGTCGAACACGTATTTCTTTTCGCAGAAATCGACCTTCGGCTCCTGCCGCGTCACCTCGAAATGATCATAGCCTTCCTTGATCATCTTCCAGAACGCCATGTTCGGATTGTTGCGGTGCTTGGCCATGTTCACCGGCGTCATCCTGAACGGATAGGCCTGGAACTGGAACGCCTTCTGGCCGCCGAAGAACGACTCCCGCCCCAGCGAATAGATTTCCGCGATCTGCTCGTCGGTCATCGCGTAGCAGCCACGCGACGAGCAATCGCCATGCACCATCAGCTGCGAGCCGGTGCGGCCGAGTGCCTTGTCGAAGGCGTTGGGGAAGCCGGTGTTGAACGAGAGGTAATAGGCCGACTGCGGATTCATCTGGCTTGGATTGATCGAGTAGAATCCCTCGGGCGCCTGACGGTCGCCTTCGCGAACCTTCGGGCCGAGATCGCCCGACCAGCGGCAGATCGGATAGGTCTTGAGCAGCGCGAACTGGCCGGAGCGTGTCTGCTTCCAGATCTCGAGCTCGGCCTCCTGCTTGAACAGGCGGACCAGGATCGGCGATTGCAGGTCCATGTCCTTCTCGACCATCGCGGCGAGAAGCTTGGGCGGCACCGGCTGATTGGCCTTGGCGTTGGTCGCCAGCGAGACCTGATCGGTGTCGCAGCCGGCCAGCACAACACTGGCGGCAAGCGCAACCGAAGCCAAAATCGCGCGAGCAAGCGAGCTAGCAGTCAAGACGAACCCCACAACGTGCCGGGCAAGGCTCGGAAACCCCGATTGCAAGCTTGGCCGGACCGTCGATCCGAGATTGTTATTGACGGTGTCCTGGTAGCCAAGCTCCAAGCCTTATGCCCTGAAGCCATTGATTAAAATTCTAACCGCTGGGTCATGGCGTCGCAACCCGAGCGGGGATCACGAGCCCGTTGGCCCATCGGCATAGTCAACAGAGACTGAACTTGGACGCTAGTTGGGCCTTCCGGCCCAATTACGACTGAGATCGCTGATTTGGGCAAAAAAAGGGTTAATGCGGGGTTACCGGGGGCGGTAGTCGGTGTGGCCGGGTCTCAAATTCAGTGTCGTCCTGGCGAAAGCCAGGACCCATAACCCCAACGAGTGGTTTGGCGAAGATCCGTTGCTCGGTACTCCTAGCGCCTCCAATCGAGAGATTCCGCGGTATGGGTCCTGGCGTTCGCCAGGACGACGGGCGGAGGTTGACGCGTCCGTCGGGGCACAAAACCCGTCCGAATCAGCCCAGTTTCCGGCCGATATCGAGAAATTTCTGCCGGCGCTGCTTGCGGATGGCGTCCGCGTCCAGGCCGCGCAGCTCGTCGAACGCCTTGGCGATGGCCTCGCCGGTGGTGGCGATCATGGCGGCGGGGTCGCGGTGGGCGCCGCCGACCGGCTCCTTCAAGATGCTGTCGATCACCCCGAAACGGAGCATGTCCTGGGCGGTGATCTTCATGTTGTTGGCGGCTTCCTGCGCCTTGGTGCCGTCGCGCCAGAGGATGGAGGAGGCGGCCTCCGGCGAGATCACGCTGTAGATCGCGTGCTCCAGCATCAGCACCTTGTTGGTGGTGGTGATGGCGATGGCGCCGCCCGACATGCCTTCGCCGGTAATGACCGCGACATTCGGCACGCCCAGCGCCATGCAGGCATCGGTCGAGCGCGCGATCGCTTCGGCTTGTCCCCGCTCCTCCGCGCCGATGCCGGGATAGGCGCCGGCGGAATCCACGATCGACAGCACCGGCAGGCCGAAACGCTCGGCCATCTCCATCAGCCGCACCGCCTTGCGATAGCCCTCGGGGCGCGCCATGCCGAAATTGTGCTTGATGCGGCTGTCGGTGGAATCGCCCTTTTCCTGGCCCATCACGCAGATCGCCTCGCCGCGGAAGCGGCCGAAGCCCGCGACCAGCGCCTCGTCCTCGCCGAACTTGCGATCGCCGGCGAGCGGGGTGAATTCGGTGACCAGGCCCTTGATGAAGTCGGAGAAATGCGGCCGCTGCGGGTGCCGTGCGACCAGCGTCTTCTGCCACGGCGTCAGGTTGGTATAGAGGTCGGCCAGCGCCTGCGCCGCCTTGTCCTCGACCCGCCCGATCTCCTCGGCGATGTCGCTGCCTGAGGCAGCCAAATTGCGCAATTCGTCGAGCTTGGAATCGAGCTCGGCGACGGGCTTTTCGAAATCGAGATAGCTGCGCATCGGGTCTGGCATCAACTCAATATAGCGGGACGGGGCTGGAGAGCGAAGCGAGGTTGGCTTCTCGGAAAGAAGTGTAGCTTCTTCAAAGAGTTGACCTGTGCGCTGCTCGGCAGCGCGCCAAATCCTTCGTGAGGCCCCGGCTGTTTCTGCGGAGATGTCGACGAAGTCAAGGCGGAGTTGTCGTCCCGGCGAAGGCCGGGACCCATAACCACAGGGAGGCGTTTGGCGAAGACTTATCGTGAAGAGGTCCTTCCGCGGTACCGATACCGCCCGTTGGGGATAGATCACGCGGTATGGGTCCCGGCCTTCGCCGGGACGACAGTTTCACTTCTCCGCCAGCGGGTGCAGGTCGCGGACCAGGCTCTTCAGCCGCTCCTCGACCACATGGGTGTAGATCTGCGTAGTGGAAATGTCGGTATGGCCGAGCAGGGTCTGCACGATGCGCAAGTCGGCGCCGTTGTGCAGGAGGTGGCTGGCGAAGGCATGGCGCAGCACGTGCGGGGAGACCAGCCGGGCCTGGAGACCCGAGGCGACCGCGAGTTCCTTCAGGTCGCGGGCAAAATGCTGCCGCGTCAGGTGTCCGCTCTCGCCGAACGAGGGAAACAGCCATTTCGAGGCGGCGAGGCTGCTTTTCTTGTCCGCCTTTGCGGCGTCGGTCGCCGCAAGGTAGTCCGCCATGGCCTGCCGTGAGACCTCGTTGAGCGGCACTAGCCGTTCCTTGTCGCCCTTGCCGCGCACCACGATCATGCGAGCGTCGCGCTTGGCCGCCGTACGCGGCAGCGCCACCAGCTCGGAGACGCGCAGGCCCGTGGCGTAGAGCACCTCCAACAGGCAATAAAGCCGCAGGGCGCGCAATCGCTGCGAGGCTGAAGCCTCCGCCGCTTCGCTCATCTCCCTGGCGCGCGTCAGCATGCGGTCGACGTCGGCGATCGACAGCACCTTGGGCAGGCCGCGGCCGCGCTTGGGCCCGGACAGGATCGCCGCGGGGTCCTCGGTGCGGATACGTTCGTTGAGGAGAAAGCGGAACAAATGCCGGATCGCCGACAGCCGCCGCGCGACGCTGGAAGATTTGAAGCCGCGTGCGTCGAGATCGGCGAGGTAGTCGCGCAGGTCTTGCGTCTCCGCGTCCGCAAAATGATGGCCGGCGCGGGCGAGAAATTCCGAGAAATCGGTGAGGTCGCGGCGATAGGCATCGAGCGTGTTGGCGCCGGCGCCTTGTTCCGCCGCGAGCATGTCGAGGAACAGGCCCGTGAGCTTGGTGTCAGAAGATTTGGCAGGCATGGCCCGCAGCCTAGCTGCTATTTCTTGAGAAACTTATCCGGCGGGATGGTCACCGTCATTTCCCGCGGTTTGGGATTGACGTAATTCGCCAGCGCGAAGACCACGCCGTAGACGATGCCGGCGATCACGGCGACGACCGTCAGGAAGCGGAACAGGCTGGGCATCGGCAGGGTCTCGGATAACCAAATTTACCAATGAAATCATCCAACATGTTCGCCGTTTCCTGGCAAGAGTCCTCTGGCGAGGGAAGCTTGGGGGGTAGTATAGGTGGCCGGATGCCGCATCTGGCGGCAGATCGAGCGAGGGACATGTCCGACGCCGCGTTGCCAGCACCTGCTTCCCCTGAGGCCGACATCCTGTCGGCGCTCGGGACGCGTTCGATCGTGCTGGTCGGCATGATGGGGGTCGGCAAGTCGACCATCGGCCGCCGCATGGCGGGGCGGCTCAAGCTGCCCTTTATCGACGCCGATACCGAGATCGAGGCGGCGGCGGGCATGACCATACCGGAGATCTTCGAGCGCCATGGCGAGCGGCATTTCCGCGACGGCGAGGCGCGGGTGATCGCGCGGCTGCTGGACGGCGGGCCCGTGGTGCTGGCGACCGGCGGCGGCGCGTTCATGCGCGAGGAGACCCGCGCCCGCATCGCCGCCAAGGCGGTCTCGATCTGGCTCAAGGCGGACCACGACGTCATCATGCGCCGCGTGCGCCGCCGCGCCGATCGTCCGCTGCTGCAGACCGCCGATCCCGAAGCAACCGTGACGCGGCTGCTGACCGAGCGCGAGCCGGTCTACGGCAATGCCGATCTGACGATCGCCTCGCGCGACGTGCCGCACGACAAGATCGTCGAGGAGACCATCGAGACGCTGCACGCGCATCTCTGCGGCCAGGCCGCCGCATCCGAACCCCCAGCCGACGTCGCGAGTGCCGTACGATGACCGCGCCTTTGAAACATTCCGATTCCGTCGTCGTCGACGTCGCGCTGGGCGATCGCGCCTATGACATCGTCATCGGCCGCGGCGTGCTTGCCTCGCTGGGGGCGCGGATCGCGGCCTTGCGGCCGGGCGTGCGCACCGCTGTGGTGACCGACCGCACCGTTGCAAAGCACTGGCTCGAACCCGCCGAGGCGTCGCTCGCGGCGAGCGGCATTCCGACCTCGCGCATCGTCGTCGAGGAAGGCGAGATCTCGAAAACCTATGCAGGGCTGAGCAAGGTCAGCGAAGCCCTGATCGCCGCAAAGATCGAGCGCAACGATCTCGTCATCGCGCTCGGCGGCGGCGTGGTCGGCGATCTCGCCGGCTTTGCGGCGGCGATCCTGCGTCGCGGCGTCGATTTCGTGCAGGTTCCGACCTCGCTGCTGGCGCAGGTCGATTCCTCCGTCGGCGGCAAGACCGGCATCAATTCGCCGCAGGGCAAGAACCTGCTCGGCGCCTTCCACCAGCCGGTGCTGGTGATCGCCGACACCGCCGTGCTCGATACGCTGTCGCCGCGGCAATTCCGTGCCGGCTATGCCGAGGTGGCCAAATACGGGGTGCTCGGCGACGAGGGCTTCTTCAGCTGGCTGGAGACAAACCACGCCGATATCGCCAAGGGCGGCTCCGCGCGCGAGCACGCGATCGCGACGTCCTGCCGCGCCAAGGCAGGTGTCGTCTCACGCGACGAGCGCGAGACCGGAGAACGCGCGCTGCTCAATCTCGGCCACACCTTTGGTCACGCGCTGGAAGCCGCGACCGGCTTCTCCGATCGTCTGTTCCACGGCGAGGGCGTCGCGATCGGCATGACACTGGCCGCGCAGTTCTCGGCGAGGCTCGGCATGATCAGCGAGGCGGATGCGGCGCGTGTCGAACGCCATCTCATCGAGGCCGGCCTGCCGACCCGCTTGCAGGATATCGCAGGCTTCGCGCAGGAAGGCCTTGCCGATGCCGACGCGCTGCTGGGCTTGATGGCGCAGGACAAGAAGGTCAAGCGCGGCAAGCTGACGTTCATTCTGCTGGAGGCGGTCGGGCGCGCCGTCATCGCCAACGACGTCGAACCTGCTCCGGTACGCGACTTCCTCAAGGAAAAGCTCGCGCAGAAGATATGAGGCGTGGCTGAACGGCGCTAAAGCATGATCCGGACAAGTCCGAAGCGGTTTTCCGAAAAGATCATGCTCAAATAACAGAGTGTTTTCGAGCGAAGCGGGTACGGTTCGCGGCGGGATAACGCGTCAAAGCAAGAAACCAGAGTGGTGCATGGACTGGCTCGGACTCTCCATCGTCGTGTTCTGCCTTCTCGTCTCGGCATTCTTCGCCGCGAGTGAGACGGCGCTGACCGGCGCCTCGCGCGCCAGCATGCTGCGACTGTCGAAACAGGGCAATCATGACGCCGTCGTCGTCTCGCGGCTGATCGCCAATCGCGAGCGCCTGATCGGCGCGCTGCTGCTCGGCAACAACATCGCCAATATCGGCGCCTCGGCGATTGCGACCGGCATCTTCACCGCCTGGTTCGGTGAGGTCGGCGTGCTCTACGCGACCGGGGTGATGACGGCGCTGGTCGTGATTTTCGCGGAAGTGCTGCCCAAGACCATCGCCATCAACGCGCCCGACCGCACCGCGCTGGCGGTGGCGCGGCCGATGCGGTTCACCGTATTTGTGCTGGGCCCGGTGCTCGCGGTGGTCGAAACCATCGTGCGGTTCCTGATGCGGCTGTTTGGCGTCGCCATCGGCGAGAACCAGCCGATCCTGTCGCCGACCGAGCGCCTGCGCGGCGCGGTCGACCTGTTGCACCACGAGGGCAAGGTCGAGAAGCTCGACCGCGACATGCTGGGCGGCCTGCTCGATCTGCGCGAACTCCAGGTCTCCGACGTCATGATCCATCGCACCGAGATGATGATGATCAATGCCGACCTGCCGCCGGAGGAACTGGTGCGCGAGGTGCTGGCGACCGAATACACCCGCATCCCGCTGTGGCGCGAGAAGCCGGAGAACATCATCGGCGTGCTGCACGCCAAGGATCTGTTGCGCGCGATCCGGGCTTCGGACGGCGATACCTCGCGCATCGACGTCTCCACCATCGCACTGCCGCCCTGGTTCGTGCCGGAGATGCGCCCCGTCTCCGAACAGCTCAAGGCGTTCCGGCGCCGCAAAACCCATTTCGCGCTGGTCGTCGACGAGTACGGCGAAGTTGAAGGTCTCGTGACGCTGGAAGACATTCTGGAGGAGATCGTCGGTGACATCTCCGACGAGCACGACGTGGTGGTTGCGGGCGTGCGCGCCCAGCCGGACGGCTCGGTCGTGGTCGACGGCTCGGTGCCGATCCGCGACCTCAACCGCGCCATGGACTGGCGCCTCCCTGACGAAGAGGCAACCACCGTCGCGGGCCTCGTCATTCACGAGGCGCGCTCGATCCCCGACCGCGGCCAGAGCTTCACCTTCCACGGCTTCCGCTTCCGCGTCCTCCGCCGCGAACGCAACCGCATCACCGCACTCCGTATTTCACCGGTGGCGCGCGATGCGGAGATGGAAGAAGCCAAGCCGAGAAGAGCGGGGACGTCGTTTTAAGTCACGGTGTCATCGTCCGCGAAGGCGGACGATCCAGTACGCCGCGGCGGTTCGTTTCCTGCCGTACTGCCGCGGAGTACTGGATGCCCCGCCTGCGCGGGGCATGACGGCGGAGTTTTACGTCCCGCCTTCCCCTGGTGCCTGCGCGTGGATCGCCAGCGCATGCACGCTGCCCGAGAGTTCCGCGGCCAGCACCGCATTTATCATGCGGTGGCGCTCGACCCGGCTCTTCCCTTTGAAGGCCTGAGACACGATATAAACGCGGAAGTGCGTCTCGCCGCTCGGCCGATGGCCGGAATGGCCCTCATGCAAATGTGACTCGTCGACGACGCGGAGGCTTTCCGGCGTGAAAGCTTCCTGCAACTTGTTGCTGATAGTGTCTCGTGTGGCCATGTTTGCCATTAAGGTGCGCGATCGCACGCCGTCAATGCCGATAGGCCGCCGTGGCGGCCGTTTCGTCCTAATTGCAATGTCAAGACTTGAAGGTTTTTGCATTGCGTAGTCAAAGTTGGTCAT
This sequence comes from Bradyrhizobium sp. Kon10, assembly GCF_055807395.1. Taxonomy (NCBI): domain Bacteria; kingdom Pseudomonadati; phylum Pseudomonadota; class Alphaproteobacteria; order Hyphomicrobiales; family Nitrobacteraceae; genus Bradyrhizobium; species Bradyrhizobium sp. Kon10. Next base: position 67,880 of record NZ_JBVVOZ010000027.1, read on the forward strand.
GCCGATCGATTCATCAAAATTCTTCGACTCCATCCGGGTCAAGCCGACCAAGGGCAAGCCGGAAGCGAAGCCGCGCGACACCGTGGTCAATTGCGAATGGACGGGGTGTCAGAACAAGGGCGCGCACCGCGCGCCCAAGGGCCGCGAGAATTCGCGCGAGTACTGGCACTTCTGCCTGAACCATGTGCGCGAGTACAACCAGAACTACAATTTCTTCTCCGGCATGAATGCCGACGCCGTAGCGCGCTACCAGAAGGATGCGCTGACCGGCCACCGTCCGACTTGGAAAATGGGCGCCAATGGCGGCGTCAAGAAGGGCGCCGAAGCCGAGATCGACGGTGCCTTCGATCCGTTCAGCATGTTCGCGGAGCTCAACGGCCGCACCGGCTGGCGCAAGGGTCCGGAGGCCCAGCCCAAGGTCGAAACCCGCAAGGTGATGAATGCCGAGCGCAAGGCGCTCCAGGTCATGGGCCTCGGCCCCGATTCCACGCTCGCCGACGTCAAGTCCAAGTACAAGGCGCTGGTGAAGCAGCACCACCCCGATGCCAATGGCGGCGACCGCTCCACCGAAGACCGCCTGATCGAGATCATCAAGGCGTATAATTATCTGAAGACGGTGGTGCGCGAGAGCTAAGCAACAAAGCTAGGCAACGATCTGCGGGAAGGACAGTTCGCACAACAGTCCCTCCGACCTCCACTGCCGCGTGACCCTTCCGCGCAAGGTCCGGACGATGCCGTCGACCGCGCCGACCCCAAAGCCCTTGCGCGTCGGTGGCGCGTTGACCCCCGGACCGCCGCTCTCCGACCAGTGCAGCACGAGAGGTCCTGCATCATCGGTCCGCCAGCGGATCTCCAGCTTGCCTGATGGCGTCGACAGCGATCCGTACTTGGCGGCGTTGGTTGCAAGCTCGTGCACGGCGACTGCGATCGATTGCGCCAGCGTCGCCGGCAGCTGGACGTCGTCTCCCGCGATCCTGATCCGCTCGCCGTCGCGGCTTGCATAAGGCCTCAGTTCCTCTTCGACGATGGTCTTCAGATTAGCGCCGGTCCAGCGCGACGCCGAGAACAGCCGCTGCACGTTGGCAAGCGCGCTGAGCCGGCCTTGAAACGCTGCCTGGAACTCTTCCGCGCTATCCGCCTTGGTCAGCCGCAGCATCGCCTGAGCCACCGCGAGCAAATTGTTCGCACGGTGATCGACTTCGGACGTGAGCAGCACCATCCGCTCCTCCGCCTGCTTTCGCGCCGTGATGTCGACCAGCATGTTCACCGCACCGACCAGCCGGCCGCGCTCGTCGCGCAGCGGCGTCGGATAGGGCATGAAGCAGATCCGGGAGCCGTCCGGCCGTTCCGCGATCGCCTCGGCATCGCGCACCGGCCGGTTCTGCTTGAGCGCGATGGCCATCGGACATTCGTCGTGCGGAAGCGGGGTGCCGTCGGGCAGATAGAGCTTCCAGGTCACGCACCACATTTCGCCGATCTGTGGCGTGCGACCGGCGAAATCGATGCAGGCATGATTGAAGAAGGTGATGCGACCCTCAGCGTCGGTCGTGTAGATCGCGGCAGGCAGCGCCTGAAGCAAGTCGCGGAACCGCCGTTCGGAATCCGGGCCCGCCTCGCTCCGGCTCGCCGCATATCGGGTCGCGATCTCGCCAATCCTGGCCTCGTCCGATTGTCCAAACAAGTCCAGCATTGCGTTCCAGATCCGCGGGGGGCGGATAGATAAGTCGTCAGAAGCCCCGGCGTTCCAAGCCTCATGCAGCGCAAGCGTCATCCGGCCTTTCGCGCAACCACGATCGGTAGACCCGGATACGCTTCGCTGCATGCAGCCTGCGCGTCATTCGCCAGGCATCGCCCCCACATAGGACGAGCTCGGCCGGATCAGCCGCCCCGTCCGCTGCTGCTCTCGCGCATGCGCGGTCCACCCTGCGGCGCGCGCGACCGCGAAGATCGGCGTAAACGCCTGCCGAGGGATCGCGAGCGCATCGAGCAGGATCGCGGTGAAGAACTCGACATTGGTCTCGAGCGGCCGCTCCGGATTCTTCTTGCGCAACGCTGCGCGGATATAGGCCTCGACTTCGCCGGCGAACGGCAGGTCGGCGCCATCGGAGGACAGCCGCTCGATCGCGGCCTTCAGCACGTCGGCGCGGGGATCGCGGACGCGATAAACGCGATGGCCAAAACCCATCAGCCGCTCGCCGCGCGCCAGCGCCGCATCGACCCAGGGCTGGATCCGCTCGCGCGAGCCGACCGCGTCCAGCATTTCCAGCACCGGCTCGGGCGCGCCGCCATGCAAGGGACCCGTCAGTGCGCAATATCCGGCGGTGACCGCAGCGAACAGATCGGCTTGCGTGGACGCCACCACGCGCGTGGTGAAGGTGGACGCGTTCATGCCGTGGTCGCAGACCGTGACGAAATAGGCATCCAGCGCCGCGACCTCACGCGGCTCCGGGGGCGTGCCCCGCAGCATCCGAAGCGTATCGGCGGCATGGCTCGCGTTCGGATCCGGCGTTACGGGATCGAGCCCCTTGGCGCGCCGGACCAGCGCGCCCGCGATCACCGGAAACGCGCCGACGATGGTCGCTTCGTGCTCCAAACCGCTCTCGGCGCGAAGGCCGGCGAGCGCCGCACGAAATCCGTCGACAATGCCCATGCCACGCGTCGCCGGCAGTAGGTCCGGCAGCCGCGCGAAGGCGCGCTCACGCGCCGCGCCCAGGCTCGACCGGATATTGGCCTCGTTCAGCGTGGTCTTGCTGGCACCGTTCCAGAGCCGGGCGGTTACGCCCTCAAAGCTCGATTGGGCGGCCAGGCGGCCGACGTGCTCGCCGGCGATGATCAACTCGCCGCGCTCGCCGTCGACATGGCTCAGCACGGTTTCGGCCGCGGCAACGCCGTCCAGCCCGATCTGACTTTTGGTGAGGTGGATGTTCATGGCCCAAATCTCCTTGTTCTACCCACAAGGAAAATCGGGCCTCTCGACAGATTGATCAATCTTGATTACATCAATCAACATGAAAAATTCCGAAGGCCTTTACCTCTCCGCCCGCGAGGCCGCCGCCGAACTGGCGATCTCGCCGGCCACCCTCTACGCCTATGTCAGCCGCGGCCTGATCCGCTCCGAGCCGACCCAGGACTCGCGGAAAAACCGCTACCGCGCCGAGGACGTCCGTGCCCTGAAGGAGCGTCGCGTGCCGTCGCCGGAGCCGCGCGGCCTGCGCAGTTTCGACGCCGATTTGCCGGTGATGGATACGGAGATCTCCACCATCACCGAAGCGGGCGCGATCTACCGCGGCGTCAATTGCGTCGACCTCGCCGAGAACGACACGCTGGAGCACACCGCGACCTTGCTTTGGGACGTTTCGGGCATCGATCCTTTTGCGCCGGACAACATGTCTGAGATCTCCGACGAGATGCGTGCGATCGGAGTGGCCGCGCGCCGTGCCGCGCCGATTGACCGCGCCATCGCGGTGCTCGCACTCGCCTCGAGCGCCGATCCCCGCGCCTTCACGCGCGCGCCCGAGGGTCGCGCGCTGGTCGGCGCGCGCATCGTCCGGCTTCTTGTTGCGATCATGCTCACGACCGAGCCATCATCCGAGCCGCTGCACCAGCAGATCGCGCGGGCCTGGGCGCCGGACAACAAGCACGCCGCGGATCTGATCCGCCGCGCGCTGGTGCTGCTGGCCGATCATGAACTGAACGCCTCGACCTTCACCGCGCGTTGCGCGGCCTCGACCGGGCTCAATCTCTATGATTCCGTCATCGCCGGCCTTGCCGCGCTGAAGGGGCCGAAGCACGGCGGCGCCGGGGTGCTCGCCTCGCAGCTCGTGAAGGCGTTGATCGATCGCGACGTCGCTCCGATGGTGCGCGAACGCGTCGCGCTCGGCGAGCGCTTTGCCGGCTTCGGCCACGGCGTCTACAAGCACGGCGATCCGCGTGCGCAATCGCTGCTCAACGCGCTCTCGCGCGCCGGCGCACCGCGAAAATTCACCCGCGAAGTGCCGGAGCGGATCGCGGAGGCGACCGGCGAGTTCGTCAACATCGACTATGCGCTGGCCGTCCTCGTGCACGCGCTGCGCTGTCCGGCCGGCAGCGAGCTCGCGCTGTTCGCGATGGCCCGCAGCGTCGGCTGGATCGCGCATGCCAGCGAACAGCTGCAGTTCGGCAAACTGATCCGCCCGCGGGCGCGCTATGTGGGGCCGGCGCCGGGGCGGAGAGCGGCAGCGCCCAAGGGGTAGGCAAGCCATCCGCCGCTCAAGGATTGCGCCAGGAACCGATTGCCACGTTTTCCGATTCCGCTACAGTTCAGGAATCTCTTTTCTTTTTTGGTCGCTCCATGTTGCAGCGCCCCGAATTGGACTATTGCCCGCCTGCACCGGATCCGCCGCCCGTCCGGCTGGGATTCGTCGAGCTGTTGATCAGATTGAAGCGAAACCCGCTCGAATGCTGGAGCGCGGATTTTTTCCACGAGCCCATATCGAAACTTCGCCTGCCATTCGCCGACGCTTTTCTGGTTCATGATCCCAAGGCCATCAAGCGCGTGCTGATGGACAACGCCAAGAACTATCGGAAAGATGCGATCCAGCGCCGCATCCTCGCGGCTGGTCTGTCCGATGGTTTGTTGAGCGTCGAAGGCGAGCGTTGGGAGCTGCAGCGGCGAATTCTCGCGCCCATTTTTGCGCGCCGGACCGTCAACTCTTTCGGCAAGGCCATGCTGTCGGCTGCCAACGGACTGGCCGCCCGATGGGCAGCGTTGGGGCCGGGCGCCACCGTCGACGTCGCCGCAGAGATGGCTCTGGTCACCTTGAATGTGCTCGCGCTCACGATCTTTTCTGACGGGATCGGTGGCGACCTCGACGAATTTCGGCAGGCCATGAATGCCTATTTCAGCGTGATCGGCCGCATCGGCGTGCTCGATCTGTTCGGCGTCCCCAAGTTCGTGCCACGCCCGGGCCATCGCCGCTTGCGTCGCACGATGGCTTACTTCGAAGGGGTGATCGACACCATCATACGCACAAGACAGCAAAGGCTTGCGGCCATTGCCACAAACGAGGGGCCGGACGATCTTTTGACGCTGCTGTTGCGTTCGCTGGATCCCTCGACCGGCCGGCAGCTCAGCCCCACCGAGGTTCGCTCGAACATCCTCACTTTTCTTTCGGCGGGACATGAGACGACGGCCAACACGCTCGCCTGGTCGATCTTCCTGCTGTCGCAGGCACCGGAATGGCGCTCGCGCGTCGCTGAGGAAGCTGAACGGGAATTGACCAATCCAGGGGATGACCTGGCCGACCGGCTGATCGTGACCAAGGCCGTCATCGAAGAAGCGCTTCGCCTCTACCCGCCGATCGCCGCACTCAGCCGTGCCGCGCTCGATGCCGACGTGCTGGGTGACATGGCGGTCAAGCCAGGATCGCTGATCGTGATCGCGCCCTATGTTCTCCATCGACATCGCCGGCTCTGGAGCCGCCCGGATGCATTCGATCCCTCACGATTTCTCCCGGAGGCCCGCAGCGCAATTCCGCGTTTTGCCTATTTGCCTTTCGGAGTGGGGCCGCGGACCTGTATCGGCTCGACTTTCGCCTTGCAGGAGGCTGCAATCGTCCTGGCCGTCCTGACCCGCGATTTCCAGATGCAGCTGCTGCCGCACGCCGAAGTCTGGCCGCTCCAGCGCATCACGCTGCGTCCCGCAAACGGGCTGCCGATGCGACTAATCCAAAACAAGGCCTTTTAGGGCCTCACATAACAGGTGAGCGCTTAATTGCTTTACCCGCGGTCGCTCCCTGCGGCACGTTGCAGCGCCTTGTCATTCCCCGGGAGCCGTTCGTGTCGCAAGCCGCCCTGCATAGCCGAAGCCCGGCCCCTCGCACATCCGCCGAACTCAGCTCGGCGATCGCAACGGCCTACGACCGCATCGAACGTGACAGGCGCCGCCATTGCTGGATTCATCTCAAGCCGATCGATCAGGCGCTGGCGGAGGTTGAGGCTCTCGCGCGGCGCGGCGCGCAAGGCGAAAACCTGCCGCTCCTCGGCGTTCCCTTCGGCGTGAAGGACAACATCGACGTGGCGGGCATGCCGACCACGGCGGCCTGTCCCTCATTCGCTCATGTTGCCGAGCGGTCGGCCCGCTGCGTCGAGCGGTTGATTGCCGCGGGCGCCATTTGTCTGGGCAAGACCAATCTGGATCAGTTCGCCACCGGGCTCTCCGGCGCCCGGTCGCCTTATGGCGTCTGCCCGAGCGTCGCCGACGAGCGCTATGTGTCGGGCGGATCGAGTTCGGGCTCGGCGGTTGCCGTGGCGGCCGGCCATGTTGCTTTCGCGCTTGGAACCGACACCGGCGGCTCCGGCCGGATACCGGCAGGTTTCAACGGCATCGTCGGCGTCAAGCCGACGGTCGGCCTGGTCTCGTCGCGCGGGCTGGTCCCGAACTGCCCGACGCTCGATTGTCCGTCGATCTTTTGCAATTCCGCCGCCGAGGGCAAACTGTTGCTGGAGCTCATCGCGGGCTTCGACGACGACGATCCATATAGCCGCAAGGCACTGGCTGCATCGTCCGTTTTTCCCGATCGATTCCGCTTCGGACGCATGTCCGCTTCACAGCTGAATTCATTCGGGATGCCCGAATGCGACGCGCTATACGAGCAGGCCTGCGAGCGGCTTGCGGGCTTGGGGGGCCAGGCCATCGAGATCGACTTCGCGCTGTTCGCCGAGGCCGGTGAAATGCTGTTTTCGGGGCCCTGGATCGCAGAACGCTATGCGTCGGTCAGCAAGCTCATCGACATCGATCGCGGTGAGTTGCTGGAGGTCACGCGCAAGGTTCTGCATTCCGCGGCGCAGTTCACGGGAGCAGATACATTCGCAGCCCAACACCGTCTGTTGAAGCTGCGGCGGCAGGTCGAGCTGCTCTTCAGTCAAATGGATGTCCTTATGGTGCCCACCGCACCGCGCCCCTATACCATTGCGGAGATGCTGGAGGACCCCGTCAACCTCAACAGCCGGCTGGGTCATTACTCCTATTTCGCCAATCTTCTGGACCTGTGCGCGGTGGCGCTGCCCAATACGACGCTTCCCACCGGCATGCCCATGGGCGTCACCCTGTTGGCGCCTGCATGGCACGACCACGCCCTTCTGGATTTCGCATCACGATGGCAGCCGGAGCAGGGCGGCGCTCGCTTCGATCTTAAAGTCTATTCGCGCGGCGCCGGCTAAACCAGTTCGAGATCGAGGGCGCGCAGGTTCAGGATGACGATCTGGCCCCTGTCGTAGCGAATGATGCCTCTCGCCTGCATGCGCGAAAGCTGTACCGTCACCCATTGCCGTGTCGCGCCGGTCAGGTTGGCGAGATCGCCATGGGTGAAGGGAATGCCGATCACGATGTCGCGGCCGTGCTGCGATCCGTAGATGTTCGACAGAAAGATCAGCAGACGCTGCAATCGCTCGGTCACTGACCGCGTGCCGAGCATTTGCGCCATCGCCGAGTAGCACCTCGCCTTGAAGGCCAGCGCGTCCAGCAGCGCCACCGCGATGGTCGCCGACTGAAGCGCAAGTTGGCGCAGCGCGGCGCCGGGCAGAAACAGCAGCCGGCTGTGCTCGACTGCAACCGAAGACCACATATGCGCGCCGGCTCCGAACAGGTCCGGCCCGCCGACGAAATTGCCGGCAAACCAGTAGGCTAGCGTCACCTCGCGCCCTGAGGGAGCTGCATAATAGCTGCGGATCCGGCCGGATTCGATCAGATAGATGCCGTTCTGCGTGTCGCCCTGGCGCCAGACATGCTTGCCGGTTTCCAGCACCTCCTTGCGGCCGATCGCGAGCACGCGGCGGCGGTCAGCCTCGCTGAGCGGATCGAGCAATCCCGGCAGCGATCTGACCAGAGTATCCGACTCGGCCAGCATGATCCCGGCCGTGGTCCTGAGAGTTGCCGCCGCCATCTGCCCGCTCCCTTGTCGTCGGAGCAGAACTATTCAAGAGCCATGCCAGCTCGCCCTGCGGCGAGGGCGCGTGGAGTGCCGCTTCTCGGGGTAAAGCAGACGTATGCAGACCAGTTCGGCATTTCGCCTTCTGACCCATTCAAGTGTGGTCGCAATTCTCATTTGCCGCGAGCGTGATAAGGTCCGGGATTGTCCGTGCTCGACCACTCTTCTCTTCGGGAGAGATAAATGAATTTGCGAGTGATTTTTACCACATGCATAATTGCAGCTTTTGGATCGTCCATGATGCCCTTCGATGCGCTCGGCCAGAAACAATCGTTGAAAGAGCAACTGGTTGGTACGTGGATGCTGCTCTCTTGGGAGCAGAAGAAAGCTGACGGTAGCAAAGTCGAGCGTTACGGGACGAGCCCGACAGGCATGGCGATCTTTGACGCGGGCGGGAGATACATCATAACGGTGATGCAATCAGATCGGTCCAAATACGCCAGTAACGCGCTATGGCAGGGTACCCCTGAAGAAAACAAAGAAACGGCGGACGGCACGATCACTTACTTCGGGACTTATTCGCTGCGAGAGGCAGAGAGCAGCATCGCAATACATGTCGAAGGCAGTTCCTTTCCAAACTGGAATGGCACGGACCAGAAGCGCTTTGTCACCATTGCCGGCGACCAGCTGACACTGACCGTTCGTCCACCGGGTGGAGACGTAGTGGACGTGGTTTGGAAGCGAGCGAACTGATCGGTTTGTCAGCTTGTGGCCCGCTAACCGGCCCGCCGAGGCGAACCGGCCATCTCCGGTTTCGAAGGCAAACGGACCTGCTTTCCTTCGCGCGTCTGATCGGATTTACGGGACACGCTCCTAGCTCACCGTTTCCATTTGCTCGAACGCCTTGCGGCCTTCGGTGCGGATCAGGTCGAGGCAGTCGCGCTTGAGGGCGAGATAGGCCGGATCGGTCAGGATGGCGCTGGAGCGCGGGCGCGGCAGGTTGACCGGAAGATCGCGCAGGATACGGCCGGGCCCGGCGCTCATGATCAGCACACGATCCGACAGCAGAATGGCTTCGTCGATATCGTGCGTGACAAAAACGATGGTGGCGTTGATGCGGTCGCGCAGTTCGAGAAGATTGTCCTGCATCACCGCCCGGGTCTGCGCGTCCAGAGCGCCGAACGGCTCGTCCATCAGCAGGACACGCGGCTGGTTTGCCAGCGCGCGTGCAATCGCGACCCGCTGCTGCATGCCGCCCGACAGCGTGTGGGGGTAGGCGGCCGCGAATTTTGTCAGTCCGATCATGTCGATGAGCTGGTCGGCGATCCGCAGCGCCTCCGCTTTCGGCTTGCCGAGCGCGCGGGGCCCGTGAGCGATATTCCGCCGCACCGATTTCCACGGGAATAGATGCGGCTGCTGGAACACCATCCCGATATCCGCTCTCGGCGCCAGCATCTGCTTGCCAGCCACCGTCACCTGGCCTTCGAACGGCCGTTCGAGACCCGCCATCGCGTTCAAGAGCGTGGACTTGCCGCAGCCCGAGGGACCAACTAGCGAGACGAATTCGCCTGACGCCACGGCCAGTGACACCCGGTCTACCGCAATCAACTGGCCGCGCGGCACGTCGAAGACGATGCTGACATCCTCGACGCGGATGATCGGCTGAGATGTTGCCGAGGAAGGTGAGGGCGGAGCATCCACCAATCGCAGCGGTGGGGGCGGACGAAGCGGGTTGTGCATCATCGCCACCATACGGCCCGTTCGGCAATCGCCGCGAAGGAACGATCGGCCACGAATGAGAGCAGTCCGAGCGCGGCAAGTCCTCCCATGACCTGTCCGGTCTGCATATTCTGTTGCGCGATCTCGATCCGGTAGACGATGCCGGAAAACGCGCCGGCAAGCTCAGCGGCGACGAGCGTGTAAAAGGAGATGCTCACGGCGGTGCGCAGACCGACGACAATGTAGGGGAGCGCGCCCAAAAGCACGACCTCGCCCAACATCTGCCGACGGGGCGTGCCGAGCATCAGCGCAGCACGAATAAGGCCGCGGTCGACCTTCTGCACGCCGATATGGGTCGCGAGCCACACGGTGAAGAACACACCCCAGACGACCAGAAACAGTTTGCCCGTCTCCGACAGCCCGAACCACAGGATCACGATCGGCACAAAGGCGATTGGCGGGATCGGGCGAAGAATGTGAAACAGCGGGGAGAGCAGGCTCGAGACCAGCCGGAACTGGCCGGTCAGGACGCCCAGCAGGATTCCTGCCGCGGCACCGATCAGGAATCCCGCCGTGACGCGAAACAGGCTCGCGGCAAGATCGCCGAAGAACTGGCCGCTATGGATCCAGTCCAGGACAGCAACAGCGACCGTCGAGGGCGGCGGAAACAGCACCGCATTGACGATCCGCAATCGTGCAATCAATTCCCAGACGCCGACGAAAGCCGGCACGGAGAGCACGCCGACAAGCACGCTCACGCGTCCGGCCGTATTGGAGCCGCTGCGTCCGCCGACGCTCATGGATTGGCCGACAATGTCACACGTGCGGCATCCAGCGCTTTCAGCGGCGCGGTCGCGATGATCTTGCTGAAGTCGGGCATGACCGCCCCCGGCGGATGATTGCCGGTTTCAAGCCGCCAGCCGGCGTGCGTCTTCAGTGTCTCGAGCAGCTTGTCGTCGAGGCGCACGTGAAAGACGTAGTCCGACCAGATCGGCGCCAGGTCGTCGCGCTTCATGCCGGATGCAGTGGCAACAATGTCGATTGCTTCATCCGGATGCGCCTTGACCCAGCCCTCGGCTTCAATGAGAGCCGCCAGGAACTTGCCGACGATGGCGGGATTGGCGTCGAGATAGGACCGCATCACGACAATGTTGAAGCTCTCCGAGTAGAGCCCTTTGGTGTCGAGCGGGACGGCAGCCTCGCCGAGAGCCTTCTTTGCATTCGCTACATGCGGCTCCCAGGTATCGAACGCATCCAGACTCCCCGCCGCCAGCGCCGGCAGCATCTCCTGGGGGCGAAGATTGACCAGCGTGACGTCCTTGGCGGTGAGCCCCGCCGCCTTCAACAGGACCGACGTGTAGACCTCGCTGCCGGTCCCGGCCGTGAAGCCGATGCGCTTGCCGCGCAAATCGGCTTTGGTCCTGATCGCGGCGGAGCCGGCCGTCATTGTCTTCAGATCCGAGTATTCCATGCCGGCCACGAAGGCGATCGGCTGCTGGGCCATTGCGGCCGCGGTGACCGGGGCTTCGGCGGTCGTTGCGATGTCCGCGCCTCCGCCCACCACCGTGTCGAGGCACTGCTTTCCGCTGGTGAAATTCGAAACGGAGATATCGAGCCCCTGCTTGGCAAAGAGGCCGTTGGTCTTGGCGACGATCGCGAGGCCCGAAATCGGCGCGAGATTCTGTGCAAGCCGCGCCTTCAGCATTTCTTCGGCGTTGGCGCCGGCATTCAGGCCCGCGGCATACGCTGAGATCGCAAACAAGCCGATGCGAAGAGCTGTTGTCGAGCGCATGCGACCACCCCCGGAAATGTTGGCGGCCGCAGCGGCCAGCCTGTGATCGGACAGGGTCATCCGAAGGCCAGGCGCCGTGAAGCAATTAATCGACAAGCGCGCCCGTTGACCGCTATTTGCGCATCGCCGATGCGCAGGGGACCGTAATGAGCAACAGACAGCTTCGTCCGCCCGTCGGTTGTGCTTAGTCAGCTCCGGCCACTCGGGCCGCGATCACCGATCCAGATGTGCTTGCCGATATGCTAGGGATGCGGCAGCCCGGCACATTCGTGCAGCGCCGACATCGGAGACTGGCAACGCAACGCCGCCGAGCGTTGAAACGATCGCTGGCGGCGCTGAATCTCTTCCCCGGAAGGATCTAACAAAATCCCGGATGCATATAGGTCGGGAGGGAAGCCGCAAAGGTTCACGCGGAGGAGGACGACGTCTCAGCCGAGGGTCCCGAGGCCGCCTTCCGAGGCCGCCCTGGTTCGTCCTTAGAGTGGCGCGCGCAAGCCCGGAGACGACAGCCATTCGTTGGTTTGCGCGGCGACATCAAGCTGCCGAAGCTTCTGCAAAAGCGCGTTGCGTTTCGGTCCGGGCGCGAGCAGGGCCATCGCCGCTTCGATGCGCTTGTGTTCAACCGCAAGGCGTTCGTACAGTGTTGGGGATTCATTGATAAGCCAGGTCATAGCCACTCCTTCCAAGCGTTGGGCGGGAGCATTACCGGACTCTCAGTCACCGATGTGAGCCATAAGGCAGCGCGGTGATGGCGGAACTAGGCGCTTATTGCGTTGCGATGTCCATTCAATTCGTTCCCTCTCGAATCTCTGCCAGCGGAGCTGAGTGGTGTCGGCGGACCTCGATCGAGCTTCAAGAGGAACGGCGGATGGCCAAAACAAATATAAGTTGTTAAAATGGAACAATTATTTGTTATAGTTGTTGTCAATTCGGTCCCCGAAAGTGGCGGGACCGAAGACAAAAAGTCAGCAGCCCAAAATGGTCAGATTAGTCTCGGCGATGGCGATGTTCTCGCTCCTCGGAGCTTTGGTTATCGCTCTACCGGGTTTCACCCCCGCGGTGCAATCGAGCGAGGTCGTCGCGATGGCGAAGGGTGACCGGCTTGAAGTCCGGGCCGCAGCCTCGGATTGCTCAACGCAGATCTGGCCCGATTTCTCCGCTCCTTGTTTGCAAGACAGGCGCTCGGGAGGCAAAATCGTGGAAGCTCGTCTTGTGACCGCCCGCCGATAGGCCGCAGTCCTCACATCCGTTCATCGAAGATGACGCGATGGGGAAATCTGTGAAGGTTTCTGGTTCTCGTGCCAAAGATTCAGCGCTCGTGGAGCGCGCCGTGCCGCTGAGTTGCCTTGCGAGTCCTCTTTGGCGTTCGCGGACATTTCCGGACCGATCCATCGCTCCCTTCGAAAGAGTGAGGCCATCCATGTCAGCAGATCCAGGTTCGGTGCCGAATGTGCTTGTCGTCGAGGACGAGATGGTCCTGCGCATGCGCGCGGTCGACATCGTGGAGGATGCCGGCTTTCATCCTGTCGAGGCCGTCAATGCCGACGAGGCAATAGCGATTCTGGAGTCCCGCTCGGATATCTCGCTGCTGTTCACGGACATCCAGATGCCTGGAAGCATCGACGGCCTGAAACTCGCCCACGCGGTGCACGAACGCTGGCCTTCGATCAAGATCATACTGGTTTCGGGTCAAGTGAAGCCATCCGACGCGGAAAGGCCGGAGAACAGCCGCTTCTTCGGCAAACCACTCGGCGTCGCGCAAATGATTGCCGAATTGCGGAACATGGTGGGTGCGGGGGCACTCAGGATCCTTCCGGGTCCAGCCGACTGGACGGCGAATGATGCGCTCCACGCCGCGGCAACGGCTGATTCGGCGTCCCGGCCCGCGCAGGATGCCGTCCTTTCCGCGGAGAACGACAGCCTTCGCCTGCTGCTCGAACAGGCCGGAATTGACGCGCAGGCGCTCCTTGTCCAGGCCGGCATCGACGCTGAGCAGCGACAGGCCGCAGACAAATTGCAGAAGCTGATTCTCGGCGAGCTGCATCATCGGGTCAAGAATACTCTGGCGATGGTCAGCGCGATTGCGTCCCAGAGCTTCCGCGCAGCTCCCAGTATCGAGCACGGACAAAAGGCGATGGAAGGCCGGCTCGCTGCATTGGGACGAGCCCACGACCTGCTGATGCAGGTCAGTTGGGCGGATGCGAGCCTGACTCACACGCTGAGCAGCGCGACGGAGCCCTACGACGGTCAGGGCGACAGACGCTTTCATTTCAACGGACCGGATATCAGGATCACCTCCGCAGCGGTCATCGCGCTTGCCATGACCTTCAACGAGCTGTGCACCAACACCACCAAATTCGGGGCGTTGTCGGTTCCCGCAGGCCGCGTCGAAATTGCTTGGACAATAGACGAGCCGAAGCAGCGACTCCGCCTCGTCTGGACGGAAAGAGGAGGTCCGGCGGTCGAGCCCCCGACGCGGCGAAGCTTCGGCACCCGAATGATGGAGTCGCTCGGCCAACAGCTCACCGGCCGGGTGCAACTCGCCTACCAACCGGGTGGATTCATCTATTCTCTGGATGTGCCGCTTGCCTCCGTCGCGGTGCCGCCCGAGGCACTCCTCCTACGCTAATGGCAACAGGCGCGATCGAGGGCGAATGGGGAAGCAAAGCGCGATGTCTGCCAGAGACGCAATGATGCCGGTATGGCACGAAAAGCACCTGCGGGCCGCAACGCGCGCGGCTGGCGTCGCATTGTGGTCCTGGAACGTTGATACCGACGCCATCACGATGGATGAGGCGGCTTATGACCTTTGGGAGGTTCCCAAGAGCGAACGGAAAATCACGTTCGAAATATTGTCCAGGAACATCCACCCCGCCGATCTCGAAAGGGTCAGGTCGGCATTTGCGGCGACGCGGGCAGTCGTGGGCGCTTATGAGATCGATTTTCGGATTCTATCCAACGGCGATGTTCGCTGGATCTCCGCTCGCGGCCAGGGCGACGACGCTGACATAGCGGATCGAGTTATGTTCGGCATCTTCCTTGATGTCACCCAGCGCAAGCAGGCTGAGGAAGCCAACGAATTGCTGGCGGGTGAGATGGGCCACCGCGTGAAAAACCTTCTGACCATTGCGACGGCTCTCACGCAAATTACCTCACGTTCGGCAGAAACAAAGGAAGACATGGTCCACGAGCTGACCAGTCGTCTGATCGCGTTGGAACGTGCCCAGGATCTCATTCGTCCAGTACCTGGTCGGAAGACTGGAGCCACCCTTCTGGGCGATCTCATTTCTGTCCTGCTTGCGCCGTATGACGAAAAGGGAGCCAGCGTTCGTATTCGCGTCTCGGTCCCCAAGATAAACGTGGGAGAGACTTCGAGCACCGCGCTGGCCTTGGTGATCCATGAACTGGCAACGAACTCGGCGAAATATGGTGCGCTGTCGATTTCGAGCGGCACCCTGGATGTCTCGTGCAACGCTCACGAGGACGAAGTGGCGGTGGTGTGGACCGAACGTGGCGGCCCCCCTGTCGTCCCTCCCACAAAGCTGGAAGGCTTTGGGAGCAAGATGGTGCACCGAAGTATGGCCTCTCAGCTCGGCGGCACGATTGCGTTTGACTGGTCAAAGGAGGGTGTGGTCGTCGCCCTGCGAATGAACAAACATCGCCTTGCGAACTGAATGGCGGTGACCGGAGCCGAGCTTCGCCGATAGAGGTCCCGTGCAGGGCCTCTAAGCCCGCGGCTTTGCTTCCGCGATGCCGCTGCCGTGCCGGCGCCGGATGGTCCACACCGCCAATCCGATGACGATGGCGACGCCGACCACGCTGAAGATCCAGATGTGCTTGCTGATATGCTCGTGGTGCGGCAGGCCGGCATATTGGTGCAGCGCCGACACCGCCAGCACGCCCGGCAGCACATGCGCGGGCGCCCACACCAAGATCGCCGGAATATTGATCGCGTAGAAACGCGCAGGCGGCATGTCGAGCGCGCCGGCCGTGACCGGGACAAAGGCGCGGATCGGCGGCACGAAGCGGGCGAAGAACACGGCCCAGGTGCCGAAGCGGTGGAAGAAGCTTTCGCTCTCCGCGACCACGCGCGGATAATTGGTCAGCGGCCAGGTGTTGAGGATCTCGCGTTGCCTCTTGTGGCCGATCCAATAGGCCGAGCCGTCACCCAGGACGGCACCGAGCGCCGCCGCCAGCAGCACCCATTGCAGCTTGAGCTCGCCGCCGGGAACGAGGGCACTCAGCGCCAGGATGATGGTCGAGCCCGGGACCACCGATCCCACCACCGGAACGGCTTCGAGGAGCGCTGCCAGGAACAGGGTCAGATAAGCCAGCCACGCATGGGCCGAAACGAACGAGATGAGGGGATCAAGGAATGACGTCACGTCGTCTCTGTGCTGGGCGGGGCCATTTGGGTTCAGACCCTACATAAGTAGTGGGGGGCGCCAAAAGTGCCATTCGCGTGGGCAGCGCCAGGCGTCCCGTATGATATTTCGGCATGATTCGCAGGGCAGCCTTCCCAAAATCGCGTTCCTTGCCTATCTAAATGAAAAGACAACGGAACTTTGATTGGGGCGCGGGCTTCTGCCCGCACGTTGTCTCTGATAGGTTCGCAGCCGCACCCAGCCGCAGCCAACGTGCAAATAACTGGTCTCGGGACCGCCCGGGGCCTCGGAGGATTGATGACGACCGCCGCCCTGTCCAAAGTTGAGGAAGTTTCCGGTCTGCCCGACATGAAGGTGTCGGTGCGCCAGGTCTTTGGGATCGATACCGATCTCGAAGTGCCGGCCTATTCCGAAGTCGATCCTCACGTCCCGGAAGTCGATGCCGACTACCGCTTCGACCGCGCCACCACGCTTGCCATTCTCGCCGGTTTCGCCAAGAACCGCCGCGTCATGGTGACCGGCTATCACGGCACCGGCAAATCCACCCATATCGAGCAGGTTGCGGCGCGCCTGAACTGGCCCTGCGTCCGCGTCAACCTCGACAGCCACATCAGCCGTATCGATCTCGTCGGCAAGGACTCGATCGTGGTCCGCGACGGCAAGCAGGTCACCGAATTCCGCGACGGCATCCTGCCTTGGGCGCTTCAGCACAACATCGCGCTGGTGTTCGACGAATACGACGCCGGCCGCCCCGACGTGATGTTCGTGATCCAGCGCGTGCTGGAAGTGTCCGGCCGCCTGACGCTGCTCGACCAGAACAAGGTCATCAAGCCGCACCCAGCGTTCCGCATGTTTTCGACCGCCAACACCGTTGGCCTCGGCGACACCTCGGGCCTCTATCACGGCACCCAGCAGATCAACCAGGGCCAGATGGACCGCTGGTCGATCGTCACGACGCTCAACTATCTCAGCCACGACGAGGAAGTGGAGATCGTGCTGGCCAAGGCCAAGCACTATCGCACCCAGGAGGGCCGCGACATCGTCAACAAGATGGTGCGGCTGGCCGATCTCTCGCGTAACGCCTTCGCCAATGGCGATCTGTCGACGGTGATGAGCCCGCGCACGGTGATCACCTGGGCGGAGAACGCCGACATCTTCGGCGATATCGGCTTCGCGTTCCGCGTCACCTTCCTCAACAAATGCGACGAGCTCGAGCGTCCGCTGGTCGCCGAGTTCTATCAGCGCTGCTTCAACGCGGAGCTGGCGGAATCGGCCGTCAACGTGGCGCTGAGCTGATCTCTCTCGCGGCATGTCGTCCCGGCGAAGGCCGGGACCCATACCGCGGGATGTCTCGATTGAATCGACGCGGGTCGTTTCTCCTGACGCAATGACTACCGGTGGTTATGGGTCCCGGCCTTCGCCGGGACGACGGGTAAAGGCGACATGAGCACCACCTCCAACTCCAAATTCCGCAACACCAAGGAAGCCCCGACCGAGCCGTTCAAGCGCTCGGTGGCGTCGTGCCTGAAGGCGATCGCGAAGACGCCCGAGCTCGAGGTCAGCTTCGCGGCCGAGCGGCCGGGCCTTGCGCCCGGCAAGGCGCGGCTGCCCGAGCCCGCGCGCAAGATGACCAAGCGCGATGCCGCCATCGTGCGCGGCCACGCCGATTCCATCGCGCTGAAGCTCGCCTGTCACGATCCGAAGCTGCATCGCAAGCTGATGCCCGGCAATCCGCAGGCGCGCGGCGTGTTTGAGGCGGTCGAGCAGGCCCGCGTCGAGGCGATCGGCGCGCGCCGCATGGCTGGCGTTGCGAAAAACCTCACCGCGATGCTCGACGATCACTTCCATCGCGGCAAGTTCGACGAGATCACCGACCGCGCCGATGCGCCGCTGGCCGACGCGCTGGCGATGCTGGTGCGCGAACGGCTGACCGGCATGGCGCCGCCGACGGCGGCCCGCAAGGTCGTCGATCTCTGGCGTCCCATCCTCGAAGACAAGATCGGCAAGCGGCTCGACCGGCTCGATGGCCTGGTCGAGGACCAGACCCGGTTCGGCGATGCGGTGCATGATCTGCTCTCGGCGCTCGAACTCGGCGACGAGCGCAACGCCGACAGCGAGGACAATGACGAGAACGACGAGAACCGCGACGGCGACAACGACCAGTCCGGCGCCGAGGGCTCGCCCGATTCCGATGCCGCCCAGGAGATGAGCGCCGACCAGGCGCAGGCCTCGAGCGAAGAGATGAGCGAGAGCGCGATGGAAAGCGCGCAGGCCTCGACCTCCGATACCTTCGACGACGGCGAGCTCGGCGACGACGAGACCCCGGGCGAGGCGACGCGTCCGAATTCGCACGGCAAGAACGAGCCGCGCGGGCCGGAATATCACGCCTTCGCGCCGAAATTCGACGAGGTGATCGCCGCCGAAGATCTCTGCGACCATGACGAGCTGGAGCGGCTGCGCGCCTATCTCGACAAGCAGCTCGCGCATCTGCAAGGCATCGTCGCGCGTCTCGCCAACCGGCTCCAACGCCGGCTGATGGCGCAGCAGAACCGCGCCTGGGAGTTCGACCTCGAAGAGGGCATTCTGGACCCTGCGCGGCTGTCGCGCGTGGTGACCGATCCCTATCACCCGCTGTCCTTCATGCACGAGAAGGAGGCGACGTTCCGCGACACCGTGGTGACGCTGCTGCTCGACAATTCCGGCTCGATGCGCGGGCGCCCGATCACGGTGGCGGCGACCTGCGCCGACATCCTGGCGCGCACGCTGGAGCGTTGCGGCGTCAAGGTCGAGATTCTGGGCTTCACGACGCGCGCCTGGAAGGGCGGGCAGTCGCGCGAGGCGTGGCTAGCCGCCGGCAAGCCGGCCAGTCCCGGCCGTCTCAACGATCTCCGCCACATCATCTACAAATCAGCCGACGCCCCGTGGCGCCGTGCGCGCAAGAATCTCGGGCTGATGATGCGCGAGGGCCTGCTCAAGGAGAACATCGACGGCGAGGCGTTGGACTGGGCGCACAAGCGCCTGCTCGGCCGGCCCGAGCAGCGCAAGATCCTGATGATGATCTCCGACGGTGCGCCGGTCGACGATTCCACGCTGTCGGTCAATCCCGGCAATTATCTCGAGCGGCATCTGCGCCACATCATCGAGGAGATCGAGACCCGCTCGCCGGTCGAGCTGATCGCGATCGGCATCGGCCATGACGTCACGCGCTATTATCGCCGCGCGGTGACGATCGTGGACGCGGAAGAACTCGGCGGCGCCATCACCGAGAAGCTCGCCGAACTCTTCAGCGAGACCAACACGGCGCCGAGCCAGCCGGCGAACCGCCCGCGACGCAAACTGCATTCGTGAGCACGCAACAATCCCGCCGCAGCTTTCTCGGCCATGCGGCGGCGGGATTTTCCACTCTCTTGACGCCTCGGTTGGCACAGGCGCAAACGGCGTCGAAGCCGGCGCTTGTCGAGCATGCCGTCACCGCGCCGGTCGGCATTGACGTCAACGCGCGGGCAATTCCGGATTTCGAACCGCGCGATCGTGCGCGGACGCGCTTCGGCTCGCTGCAATATCGCAGCGGTCTCGTGTTGACCTCGCCGCATCGCGGCTTCGGCGGCCTGTCCGGCTTCCGCTTCCTCGACAACAAGGGCGAGCGCTTCCTTGCGCTCTCCGACCAGGGCAGCTGGTTCACCGGCAGCATCCGCTATTCCGGCGCCAGGATGGTCGGGCTCGACGACGTCGAGGCCGCGCCGATGCTCAATGCCGAGGGGCGGCCGATCACCGAGAAGCGGCTCTGGTACGACACCGAGTCGCTCGCGCGCGACGGCGATGTGGTCTATGTCGGGCTCGAGCGCGTCAACCAGATCATGCGGTTCGATTTGTCGAAGGGCGGCATCCGCGCCCGCGGCGAGGTGCTGCCGACGCCGCCGGCTTTGCGCAAGCTCCCCTACAACAAGGGGCTCGAGGCGCTGGTGTTCGTCCCAAAAGGCCAGCCGCTCGCGGGCACGCTGATCGCGCTGTCGGAAGGCGGCTTCGATGCCGACGGCAATCTGATCGCCTTCTTGATCGGCGGGCCGTCGCCGGGCCAGTTCAGCATTCGCCGCACCGAGCAGCAGTTCATCAGTGACGCCGTGCTGCTGCCGTCCGGCGAGCTTCTGATCCTCGAACGCAAATTCTCCTGGTTCACCGGCATCAACATCCGCATCCGCTCGATCCCGCTGAGGGCAATCGCGCCCGGCGCGCTGGTCGACGGGCCCGTGCTGTTCAACGCCGATCTCGGCCACGAGGTCGACAACATGGAAGGCATCGACGCCCACGTCACGGCCGAGGGCGAGACCGTGCTGACAATGGTCTCGGACGACAATTTCTCCCTGCTCCAGCGCACCCTGCTGCTGCAGTTCACGCTAGTGGAGTGATCGTCGTCCCGGCGAAGGCCGGGACCCCCGCGCGAGCGCCCTTGCGCTCGTCGCGATACCCCAGGGAGACGTTTGGCGAAGATTTGTCGTTCGGGATCGGCACCATCCGCCATCGACAGACCTCGCGGTATGGGTCCTGGCTTTCGCCAGGACGACGGCGGAGTGTGTGGAGGCGCCTTGCGCCAAAGCCGCACCGCAATGCATCCCGCCGCGAGCCGCCATGCCGGCCGCGCGGCTGGCAATCGGCGCGTCGCTCACTACACTCCCTCCAACTCCCGCCCCCCCATCCGGAACTCCCCGCATGAGCGCCCTGTTTTCCCCGATCAAGCTGCGCGGCCTGACGCTGAAGAACCGTGTCGTGGTGTCGCCGATGTGCCAGTATTCGGCCGACGACGGCGTCGCCAATGACTGGCATTTCACCCACATCAACAATCTCGCGCTGTCGGGCGCGGCGATGTTCTGCATCGAGGCGACCCATGTCGAGGCGATCGGCCGCATCACGCCGGGCTGCCTCGGGCTCTACAGCGATGCCTGCGAGGCCGCGCTGAAGCAGATCCTCACCTCCGTGCGAAAACATTCCACCACCGCAATCGGGATGCAGCTCGCGCATGCCGGCCGCAAAGCGTCGAGCGCGCGGCCCTGGGACGGCGGGCAACAGATTCCGGTGAGTGAAGGCGGCTGGCAGGCGGTGGCGCCATCGGCGCTGCCGCACAAGGAGGGCGAGGCCGCGCCGCTCGCGCTCGATGCCGCCGGGCTGACGCGCGTCCGCGATGCCTTCGTCGACAGCGCGACGCGCGCAATGCGCATCGGCATCGAGGCCATCGAGCTGCATGGCGCGCATGGTTACCTGCTGCATCAGTTCCTCTCGCCGATCTCCAACAGGCGCACCGACGAATATGGCGGTTCGCTCGAAAACCGGATGCGCTTTCCGCTGGAAGTGTTCGACGCGGTGCGCGCCGTGGTCCCGCACGACAAGCCAGTCGGCATGCGGGTGTCGTCGACCGATTGGGTCGAGGGCGGCTGGGATCTGGCGCAGACCATCGCCTTCGCCAGGGCGCTCAAGGTGCGCGGCGTCGATTGGATCGATGCCTCCTCCGGCGGCGTCTCGCCGCTGCAGAAGATCGCGCTCGGCCCCGGCTACCAGGTGCAGTTCGCGGACGCCATCAAGCGCGAGACGGGATTGCCGACCATCGCCGTCGGCCTGATCACGGACGCCAGACAGGCCGAAGAGATCGTGGCGAGCGGCAAGGCCGACATGGTCGCGCTCGCCCGCGGCATGCTCTACGATCCCCGCTGGGGCTGGCACGCCGCCGCCGAACTCGGCGGCCAGGTCGAAGCCCCGCCGCAATACTGGCGCTCGCAGCCGTCGACGCAGAAGCAGCTGTTCGGCAGGACCACGTTCGGGGCGCGGTGAGGGTGAGAGTGCGGCGCGACATCCTCAGCTGTCGTCCTGGCGAAAGCCAGAACCCATACCGCGAGGTCTATCGAGGGTAGGCGGTGCGCGTTGACAACGTCACTGTGAGTCTTCGTCAAACCACTCCCTGTGGTTATGGGTCCCGGCCTTCGCCGGGACGACGGCTGAGAATGTAGCATGACCACGCCCCCCTCACGCATCCGTAACTCCCCTCAGCTTCCACCGGCGGCAAAACAGGCCTAACCTGTTGCGCATCACACGCCGCGGGAGGCCCGCCATGCGATTTCGTTTCAGGAAGGCTGCCCATGTGCTGGAGCGGATCGGCCTTGCGATGGCCGGCGCCGCGTGCGGGCTGTTCGTCGGCGCCCATGTTGGCTCCGCGATCCCGCAGCTCACCACGCAAGGCTTCCTGATGCTGATGATGCTGCTCGGCGTGGTCGGCTTCTATCTCGGCATCGACACGCCGCAGCTGCCGTTCGACGAGGCGCACAGCCGGATCGACACCGCGGAATTGCTCAGCTCCGCCGGCACCTTCCTCGCAACGATTGCCTCACTCGCCTCCGTCGCCGTTATCGTGCTGCGGCTCGAGCCGCACAGCGCGCTGACCTGGCTCGTGCTGCTGGCCTGGATCGCGGGAGTCGCCATGCAGATCATCGCCGGCGCGAAAGCCCGGATGCGGAAGTAGCCTGCTTACCCTCCCCTGAAGGGGGAGGGTCGATCGCGCGGAGCGCGAGCGGGGTGGGGTGATCTCTCCACTCGGGCACTGTTGGATGCGGAGAGACCGTCACCCCACCCCGTCTCACATTCCGCTACGCTTCATGTGAGCCGACCCACGAGCGAGCTACGCTCGTCTCGGACCCCTCCAGGGGAGGGTAAGCAATCGCGCCCGCTAAAACACCACGCCGATCCTGGTCCCGCGCTTCCACGCGATGCGGCAGCGCTTCTTGGTGTTGACGTGCAGCAGCTCGAAGCGGTCGGGGATCTTCACCTGGCCGCCGAGATCGACACAGGCGCCGCCGGCGGAATAGTCGATCAGCGTGCACGGGATCACCGGCGCGCGCGGGTCGGTGATGATCTTGGCCTGGCGGGACACCAGGCCGACGGGTTTGACCCTGGCATGTCGGCGCGGATGCATTGGCACTCTCCTCCAACTCCGCGGATAGCGGCGGTGAGTTCCCATCGTGCCGGAAAGATGATGCAATACGGCTAAGGTCGCGGTGAGAATTTTAATGAAAAGTGACGGTGAATGCGGAAAGCGGAGGTAGCGCGGTGGGGGCTTACCCTCCCCTGGAGGGGGAGGGTCGATCGCGCGGAGCGCGAGCGGGGTGGGGTGATCTC